>CAYOZL010000005.1:0-17833 GCA_964408435.1 uncultured Bdellovibrionales bacterium
GCTGAAAATCTAATCTCTTATTTTATTGCTATCCAACTGCATCTCTTTTTGTTGAATGGGGATGTTGAAAAGAGGGTGGAAAGAGTATAAATTCTTACTAATGCTAAACGCAAAAATAGATCAAAAAAATAAGAAAATAGTTTTTCATGGTCCAGGTACTTTTGACGCCAAGGAGAGAATCAAGTCTCTCGGGCGGGCGAAGTGGAATGGGGTTGAGAAGTCTTGGGAATTACATGATTCTGATTTGACTAAAGAAAAGCTAGAGCAAATTTTTCCTAATATAAATGTTGTGTTTTCTAATGGTAGTGAAGAGACATCTGAGGAAAAAGCTTCTGTGCCATCGGAAGATTTGAAAAAAGATGGCTTGCCTAAAAGTTTTTCTGTTTCACAAGTTGGTTATCAAATTAGTTCTGTTATTAGGAATGCGTTTCCTAAGATTATTTATGTTCATGGTGTTCTTAGTTCTGTAAAGAAGGGCTCTGGTGGTAGGGTTTTTATGGATATCTCCGAGGCAGAGAAGCCTGATGAAACTATTAAGTGTGTAATATGGCAAGATTCAGAGAAGCTTTGTTCTGGGCTTAAAAAATCGGGATTTGAATTAGAAAAAGATTTGCAAGTGATGTTTGCAGTTGAAGTTGGTTTTAATCGTAAGTGGGCATCAGTTTCTTTAAATGTTGTTAAGATAGTTCATGAATATACTTTGTCTAAAGTTAAAGCTCAAAGAGAGATCACTAATGAGAAGCTCAAGAAAGAGGGGGTATTTGGAAAGAATAAGGAATTAGAAGAATCTTACTTGCCCAAAAAACTTGGTATTATTACTAGTTCAAGTGGAACAGTTATTAATGATTTTATGGATGCTTTAAATACTGCTGAGTTTGGTTTTGAGCTTTTTTGGTATACTGCCTCAGTTCAAGGGCAATCAGCTAAAAAAGAATTAATTAAGGGAATTAAGAAACTACAGAGTATTAAAGATTTAGATGCGATTCTAATTTTTAGAGGTGGAGGGAGTGCTGCAGATTTATCAGTGTTTAATGATTACGATATTGCAAAAGCAGTTTGTAAGTCTAAACTTCCAGTCTTTTCAGCTATAGGGCACCAAGAAGATCAAAGTTCAATTCAGGATGTTAGTTATAAAGCTTATGGGGTTCCCAAAGATCTAGGGCATTATTTTGCTTCTATTATAGTTGATTTAAGAACAGATTTTTATTCTAATTTGGAATCTATTCAGGATTTATCCAATAGATTAGTTACTCAAAGTGAAAAAGATTTTTATGGCCTTTCTAAGAATATATTTTCTTTTGCAAATAATATTACCGAAGTTTTTTCAAATAATTTGTTAAGATTTAGTAATTCTTTTCCAAGCATTGTTAGCTCGTTTATTAAAAGAGAACATGAGTATTTATTAAAAACAAGCATACCAATAGTTTCTCTTGCAAAGCAGATATGTGAATTTAATCAGGATAGGTCTTTAAAATTATTTAAAGCTTTACTTGAGCAAAGTAAGAGACTCATAACAGAAAAAAATAAAGAGATAGAGAGCTCTAAAAAGTTCTTTGATGGAGTTTCTCCTAAGCAACAGTTAAAAAGAGGTTTTACGATTATTAGGGATTCTAAAAATAAGGTAATTACTAGAGCAAAATCTATTAGCTCAGGTCAAGAGTTGAGTATTGAATTTGATGATAAAAATGTTAAAGTTAAAAGCCTGTAAGTTTAAACAGAATAAAAGATAAAGTAAAAAAGACTATGAGCAAGAAATTTCAGACAAATTTTGATAAATTAGAGAAGCTTTCAACCGAGCTTCAAGAGAATAAAGTTAGTGTTGATGAGCTTGTGCCTAGAATGAAAGATGCATTAGAAGCTATTCAGGTTTGTAAAGAAGTACTTAAAAATACTAAATCAAAGCTTAGTGAGATTAATAAAGAATTTGAAGAACTAGAATCTTAGGCTTTTTCTTTCTTTTTACTTTTCTAGTGATATTGCTCTTTAGGTAAGCTAGGATTATTCGCCATAGCTCCAACTAACATCAAGGTTTCATGAATTGCATCAATAGATTCGTCATTTGGAATTCTTTTAATACTCTCTGTTTTTGGAAGTTGTAACTGATCAAAATCACCTTGGAGAACAATTGGCGGATGTTTGCTATCTAAGCTCTCAATTAGTAACTCAAATTCTTCAACACTCTCATCTGCGTTAAATAGAATTACGTCAGGAGTTTTTCTATCGATAATCATTAATGCTTCGCTTGCATCTCTTGCGTAGATTAGCTCTAGAGAGCATAAACCAGAAGAAACTGAAGCAATACATTTTCTAACTTGAAAGGATGCTTCATCGTGATCCACTACAAGAACTCTTGTTTTATTTCCGTCCATATTTAAGTTAATCGACACAGAGTTCATAATTCTTTAGCAAGTAAATTTAGCCTTATTAGTAGAGATACACTTAGTAAATATGCGCTTAGTAAATATATAGTTGTATATATTGCACATGAGCAATATAGTATTAGTCATGAAAGTATTGTTTATAAGGCAGTTCTCTATACTTAAATGCATTATTTTACTTATATTTACTTTATCCCCTACGTTCTGTATTGCTCAACAAAGCCCATTAGAGCAAGTAGAAAATTACTTAATTACAAAAAATATTTCTGAAGATAAGTTTATTACCGCTTTAAAGGCAGTGAGTACTGGCAAATACGAGTCAGCTAGAAGAAAACTAGTTAGAAAAGAAAATTTAGACAAACTTATTTCAATTGCCAAAGGCAATGATGTAATCTCACAATCTTTATCTTATTTGCTAGCAATTTCATCTGAAGAAGCAATGAATAACGCAGAAGTAGAAAAAGGTAGAAAACTATATCAATATTCAAACCAGGTTTTTGATAAGGCAGATATTCAAAGAGATGTAGTACTTTCAAGAGTAGATATGCATCCTCTTTTTCATAAGAAACCAGAGAAGAAAAAAGCTCCTAAAACTTTAATATTTTTAATCATCATAGCAGCTGGAGTATTGTGGTTAGTTTCAATGCTTTCATTTTATAAGAGGAAACCCAAAGTTGATGCTTTAGGTGGTCAGGAAAAACTCCAGGACTTAATGGAGTATTTTAATCTCAACAAGGATTCTACAATTGATGAGCTAAATAAGAACTATAGAGCGATGGCAAAGTCTGTGCACCCTGACATGGCTGGGGAGCAGTATAAAGATGAGTTTCAAATGCTTAAAGATAAGTTTGAAAAAGCAAAGAATTTACTTTTTTAATATACAACGACTTCTTTAATTTACAGCAATAAACATAGCATATGATTAGCTATTACTTAACAGTGACTTATCTATGAATATAATTCTTATATTAATCGTCTACTTTTTATAAACAAAAAAAGGGGAATAATGAAATTTTTACTATCAATTTTTTCTATATTTGTGTTTACGCAAATAGTACCTGCTGAAGCTAGTAATATTAGAAGTCAGCAATATCTAAGGAATCAAAATATAAATCAACAACTAAATTATCGTAATAATATACAGGTGCCAATAAGGCGCTCTTTGTTTAATAGCTTCTTTTATACTCCTTATTCTAATATTATAGATTATAGAAACAGAAGATTCTCTCGTTTTAAAAATAGAAGAATTAGAAATAAAAGATTAAGAAATAGACGATTTGTAAGAAACAGGTCTGGAATTAGAGACTACAGAAGAGGTAATATCGGAGTAGGAATATACCGTTAGGAAAATAAACATTTCTTAATACGCTTAGCTGAGCAACAATCTTTTCTTGTTGCTCTAGCTATATCTTTTCCCTTTCTGTTTTTCTTTGTGTCTTTTTTACTCTCTGCGATCTCTGTGCGTTAAATAACCCAAGCACCATTCTTAATTAACTCTACTTGTTTCCCATCATAAGTAATAGCAACGCAGTCTACTTCAGGCGAAGAAATCATCATGTCAGTATGAACTGAACTTTCATTGCAGCCTATTTCTTCAGCTTGTTTATCAGTTAAATTATCTCCGCCTTCAATGCAGAATTTATAAGCAGAGCCAATTGCTATATGACAAGCTGCGTTTTCATCGTATAGAATCTCTTCAAAAATAATACCTGATTGATAAATAGGAGAATCGATTCCAACTAAGGCTACTTCTCCAAGGCGTTTAGCTCCTTCATCACTAGAGATATATGCTTTAAAGGTATCTTCACCTTGGCTGGCTTTAAAGTTAGCTAGGATTCCATTCTTAAATTCCATTTCTAAGTCTTTGATTAAAACCCCATTAATTAAAAATGGTCTAGTAGCTTTTACTTTTCCATTTGTCTCTCGGTAGTCAGGAGTTGTAAAAACTTCTTCAGTAGGAATGTTTGGTTCAAATTCTACTTTTCTAGGGCTTGTATCAGAGCCACCTTTAAATATTGCTTTATTTGAAAGGCCAACTTTTAAATCTGTTCCAGGCCCTGTGAAATGAAGTTCTTTTACTTTCATTTCAGTTAAGCTTTTTGCTCTAGAATGTAGTTTTGAATTATGCTCTTTCCATAGCTCTAAGCAATTCTCTTTATCTACTCTACAAGCCTTAAAAATTGCATCCCAAAGAGCAGCTTCTGCCTCTTTCTCAGCTAAGTCTGGAAAAATTCTTTTCCCCCACTGTGGAGTCGCTCCAGCAACTACTGTCCAGTGAACCTTAGATTTTCCTATTCCTTCATCATAGAATTTTTTTAATGCAAGTCTTGTTTGCATTCTCATAGTATTTATCTTTTTAGGATCTAAGCTACTTAAGATCTCAGAATCTTCCATGCCAGTAATTCTGATATTCGCACCAGTATTTTCTAAGATTTCATCATATTTTTCAGAGATGTAACTAGGAACAAATTTTAAATCTTCATCACTACAATTCTCTATTCTGTCTTTTATTAATCTAGGCTCAGATAAATCTATATTTACGTATTTAGCACCTTGCTTGTATGCAGCTTTAGCAATTTGATAAGCCAGTTCTCTGTGTATGACCTCAGCTCCTATATTTACTATTTGGCCTTTTTGAATATTTAATCCGTGTTTTACAATTAGTTCTGCGTAGTTTTTAAGGTTTGTTTGAAAATCTGACATAGTAATATTTTAAAGATTAGTAAGAGTTTAAAAATATCACTTAAGAGATAAAATGTCAGTTTTAATTAGCTTTAGTTATCATTCCAGAATGAGCTAATATGTAATTAGAATACTGCTCTGTATCTGAAATTATAGTAAATTTTTCTTTATCTACATTATGAAAAGAAATTGGGTTATACGGCCCTTGTTTATTATTACTACCAAGTAGAACGTAATTAATATTTGGCCTTAAAGCAGTCGTAGTAATATCTATATTTTCTCCAGTAAGTTCTAGTTTTGTTCCCCAAGGTTTAGTTAGAGGATCCCCAAGAAAAATTCCTTCTCCAGGCCAAGCAACAGAATACCACATAGCTTGAGCTAGAGTGGCTCCAGAAAAATAAGAAGGCACTAAAAGTTCAGCATTAGGAAACTTTGAAGTGTAGTTACAAGGTTCTACAACTGTGCCATGACTTCCGCTCGCACCAGCTTCAAGCCATCTAAGAGCAGACATTTGTCCATTGCTACCAGTAATTCTTCCTGCAAAGGAAGTTAAATGGTCTGCAAATGATCCAGGTAGATAAGTATTTGTGTTAAGATTAGAAACACTTGTTAGGCCAGTCATGTAAAATAATACATTATTTGTGTTGCTTACTAGATTTCCTTGTCCTGCTGTTCCATCTTGGTAGAAGAGTGAAAGTCCGTCTTGGGTATCGTTATACTTATTAACTAGGTTATTGAAACGGGAATATCTTACACTTCGAGCACGGTCAGTAGTTCTTACAAAATACCCATCTCCAGTTGGGAAAGTGTTATCTGCTATTACAGATCGATCAATTAGTTCTTTTGCAAACTCTACCGTTTCTCCACCAAGCATTGTAACAAGTCTAATACTACTATCTTGAAGTGGTTTAGCAGATGGGCTTTGGTAGGGAGTTGCTCCAGTAGAACAACATGTGCTACCACAACTACCATACCAATGATCGCTAAGACCCAGAGCAAAAGCGGATGTTATTGACATTTTCTCAACTCTCCATGGGTCAGTCCAGCTAATCGCAATTGCTTGAATCGTTGTACTAAGTTTGTTGTCCACTTCAGTTTTAAGAGTGTTGAAAGTGGTTGTAGACATCACTGTTGATCCAGTAGAAAAAGAAAGCTCAATTACATTTTCCTCTGGTATTTGTCTTTGAGCAACGTAATAAGCTGCTACTTCTACTGATTGCGGGTCGTTTGTGTTAACAAGTACGGCGACTTCATGAGCTTGAATCGCTTTTTTTTCAGTAAGTAAAGTTTTACCAGATTGATTAATGGTCTCAACAGCAATTCCTGTATTAAGGTTATACTGAGAGGAGTCACATTCATTTCCTTGTCTGTCTTCATTCCAATCTTCTTGACCTGGATTGTAAATGTCGGGGCAATTATCAAAATTATCTTCCACCCCATCATTATCATCATCTGAGTCACATAAATCTCCAAAACCATCCTGGTCTAAATCTTCTTGTGTTGGATTAGAAATTCCTTGGCAATTATCGCTTGCATCAAGAATTCCATCACTGTCTAGGTCGTTGTTAGTAGCAGGTCCTCCTCCTCTTGGGATAGGTAGAAGCTCATTTGTTGGACTATTAGTATTAGATCCATCGATTAAGCTTGGACGAACATTTGCAATATAACGAACGGTGCCGTCGATATTCATGAAGACTTTTATCAATTCAGTATAAGAGTTAATGCTTCCGTTAACTACACTTTTCCCCATAATGCTTGTTAGTGGAGCATGATGTATGTCTAGGCTTCCAGTAGTAGAGTAATGCTGAATTTGTTTATTAGCATTTATAGAGTTGTGAGTAGTATGAGTGAAATCTAATATTTCTAGACTTGATGACTGAACCTTTAACCAATTAAATGCTCTATAGTTTTTATTAACAATTACTGACCAGTTTTTATTCTCTCTATTTTCGTAAGCCTGACTTGCATAAGCCCATGTAGTTCTCCCTTGAGACTGTCCGTAATAAAGACTTGAAACTAATAAAACATTCTCTGAAGTAGAAACTCTAAATGAACCAACATTTTCTGAACCAATAAACTCGTTAAGATAAACATGGGTTTGAGCTCTAGGGTTAATAGTTAGATTTCTTGTTCCAATCTTTTCTCCAAAACGGTTAAAAACTTCTAGTGCTGTGTTAATTACTTGTGAAGACGTATTGGCAATCTCAGCCCAGTTTGCAGCTCCTGCCATTGTGCTAGCATTTAGAAGTCCAGAATCATTTACCGGTTTTGCAGGAAGCATTGGAAAGGCAAAAATAAAATCATTATTTTCCTTTAAGATTCGAAGTAAGTAACTGCTGTATTCTTGTGTAGGGTTATCTGGCACAATCTTATACATACCGACTACTTCTCCAAGTATATGTCCTAAAGGAATATCTATTCTTTGTTCTTTAGGAAGATTACTTATTCTTATTCTGTCTATTAGGCTTCCTACTTGGTCATAGATTTCTAACCATGCTGAGAAAGGATTGTTAGAAGCATTGTAAACTGTTTTCCAGTTTTGAGTAGCAGGTGCAACTGCATTTGGATTGTGAGAATTATAAACACCATTGCTTTCTCCTGTTATAATATTTATTTCAGGTAGTGAGTAAGCAAAGTCAATGTTGCCATCATCTTCAAAACGGTAAAACATTGAATGGCAAGATAAGTTACCTAGAGATTGTACAAGGTAGCTACCATATGAATTTGCTATTATGTTTCTTGGTAGGACTTCATTAATAACTCCATTAGCGCTAATAGAGAAATTCTTATTATAAATGATATTGCCATTAGAGTTTCTTACTAGCAGTGCAGCATTTGCATGTTGACCAGAGAGCTCTTGGCATTCTACGTTAACCTCTTGCTCAGCAAAGCCATTATAGAAACCAATATTATCAGCAAATACTGTGTTACTTGAAAGTATTAGGAAGATAAAAACTAAAACTACTTTTTTCATCAAAATATAAACCTCTAGGAGGCAAGCGACATAATTGAGATAAATGTTTAGTAAATTACGCGGTAAGAAGCTAAAAGTTAATAATTATAAGTTCTTATAATTATAGAACTAGTTTGTATTTGGGCTTATCTGTAGAAAGTAGAATGTTAGAAATTAAAGAGTATTTAGAATTATAAGCTTAGCAAATGCTGTTTAAAATCTTCATAATTAGGGGCTAGCTCAGTTGCTACTTTTTCTTTGCTCATTAATTCTTTAACTTCATCAGATATTTCTATTGAATCTTCAGGAAGAACTTGGTTCATCGTTTCTAGAAATTTAGTAGCATGAGCAGTTGCAAGAACAACACCAGCGCAATCAGGATTTTCTTCTTTAAACTTTTCTAAACCTAAAAAACCAATTGCAGTATGTGGGTCAACTACATAGCTGTATTCTTCAAAAACTTTTTTAATTTCTTTTTTAGTTTGTTCGTCATCAAAACTGTATGAGGAAACTTTTTTAGTAATTTTATCCCAAGAATTATCAAAAAGCTCTAATGCCCTAGGGAAATTATTTGGACTACCTACATCCATTGCATTTGAAATAGTAGGGATAGTCTCTTTTACTTCGTATTCTTTAGTCTCTATGTATCTAGTAACTGCATTATTTAGATTATGAGCGATTACAAAATTTTCTACAGGCATTCCCATTTTATTTGCGACCATTCCTGCACAGACGTTACCTAGGTTCCCACTAGGAACTACAAAAGTAGGTTCTTGTTCTATTCCGTGTTTAAGAAGTTGTTGGTAAGCAGATAAATAGTAAAAACTTTGTGGAATTAATCTTGCAATATTAATTGAGTTTGCACTTGTTAGTTGCATTTTTTTGTTTAGTTCTTCATCTAGAAAAGCTTGTTTAACTAAACTTTGGCAATGATCAAATGAGCCTTCAATTTCAATAGCTGTAATGTTTTTATTTAAAGTTGTAAGTTGTTTTTCTTGTAGCTTGCTAACTTTGTTTTTCGGATAAAGTATTACTACTCTAATGCCTGGAACATTATAAAAGCCTCTTGCTACTGCTCCACCTGTATCACCAGAAGTAGCTACTAATATATTTAGTAATTGATCTTCACCTTTTCTGTAATGGCTAATAAGCTGCGCCATAAAATGAGCAGCAAAATCCTTAAATGCGTAAGTAGGGCCATGAAAAAGTTCTAAGCAAAAAAGATTATTATCTAGAAGTTTAAGAGGGGCTTTAAAGTCATAAGCCTTATCGATAATTTTTTTCAAATCTTTTTTATCTATTTCGTCTTCAAAAAATAGCTTACTAATTTCTAATGCTATTTCATTGAAAGAAAAGGATGTAAGATTTGTAAAAAACTGCTCACTTAATTTAGGAACTCCTAATGGCATGTAGAGTCCATTGTTAGGAGCAAGTCCAGTGAGGATTGCTTTTTTTGCTGATACTATATGTTTGCTATCTTTAGTGCTGTAAAATTTCATTACTACTTTGCCCCTGCAAGTTGCAATATTTTTTTAGTTGAGAATTTATCTCTATTTTTTCTATCAATAATAAGTGTCACATCTGCATACTTGTAATACATTTCTGTTCTTTGTTTGATTAGTTCTGGGTAGCACCTCTTAAGTGCTTCTTCGTTACTCTCGCCTTTTTCAGGGCTAAAAACATCATTCCAAATTACTGGCTTAGGCTCTTTTAGGTATTGATTAAACATAAACTCAAGTTCACTATCAGGGATTCCTAGATATATTATTCTAGAGCGTTGCTTTAAACCTTTTAGAACTTCTTCGCCTAAATAAATTACACTACCTGTAGTGTCTACAACGAAATCTTGATTTAGTCCCCAGCCATCATCACCAAGAGTATCAAGCACTTCTTGCATTACTTCATTTTCTTTATCTAAGTATAATTTTTGATGTTGCTCAAAGTCTTTCTCATAAGGGTGTCCCATCCATTTAGCAACACCGTCTATATTTGAGTATTCACCTTGTTCTAAATGTGCTTTGAGTTTTTTCTCGATAATGTCATCACAACAAATGCTTTTAAAGTCTCTTTCTTCAGTTAGTCTTTCAGAAAGATAACTTTTTCCACAACCAGAAAGTCCTATAAATGTTATAACCATAGTTTTGTTAATCTAGAATAAATGCGCCTTAAGATAAATAACTTGCAACCCTTAGTATGTCAGCCAGAGCTCCTGCTGCAGTTACTGCTGTTCCTGCACCTGGTCCTTTTACAACCAGAGGTGTTGCTTTGTAGCGATTGGTAACAAAAGCAATAATATTATCCGTTCCAGATAAGTTATAAAAAGGATGATTTGAATCCACGGCTTGAAGACTTACCTCTGCTTTGCCGTTTTCAATTTTTCCAATATACCTAAGTACTTTGTTTTCGTCTTTTGCCTTAGTAGCCATTTGTTCAAAATAGCTATCTCCTTCGCTAAGTCTTTTAACAAACTCATCTACGCTTTTTACATCTGATAATTCTTCAGGAACGAGTGATTGAACTTTAATATCATCTAGCTCTAAATTGTGACCCATCTCTCTAGCTAAAATAAGAAGTTTCCTAGCTACATCTGTTCCAGATAAATCATCTCTAGGATCTGGCTCTGTATAGCCCTGTTCTTTAGCGTTTATAACTACATCGCTAAATTTCTTAGAAGAATCAAAAGTATTAAAGATGTAACTTAGTGTTCCAGATAAAACAGCTTCTACTGTTGAAACTTCATCTCCACTGATAATTAAATCATTTAAGGTGCTAATAATAGGAAGTCCTGCCCCAACATTTGTTTCATAGAAAAATTTTACATTTCTTTTTTTCGCAGTTGATTTTAATTTATTATAAATTTCTATTGAAGATGAGTTTGCCTTCTTATTTGGAGTAACAATAGATACGCTTGAATCAAGTACGTCTAAATATTGTTCTGAAACTACTTCGCTAGCTGTGCAGTCAACAAAGATACTATTTGGTAAGTTGCTTTCTTTTATCTTTGCTACAAATTCATTGATGTTAGAAGCTTTACTTGAGCTAAGTTTATCTTGCCAAGAGCTTAGCTCTATTCCGTTAAAGTCTACATAGTTAGATTTACTGTTAGCAATTCCAGCAACGTTAAGTTTAATTCCTCTTTTAATTAAAGATTCTTGGTTCTCTTTTATTTGATCTAGTAAAACTTTTCCTACTTGACCAACTCCAGTTTGAAAAATATTAATAGTAATTACACCTGATAAAAAGAAAGCATCGTGTAGAACATTTAGCGCTTTACTTTCATCTTTTTGAGAAATTACAACTGAGATATTTAGTTCTGATGATCCTTGTGCAATAGCTGTGGCGTTAATTCCATTTTTACCCAAGGCTTGAAAGGCTCTACCAGAGATACCTGGCGTGCTAATCATATTCTCTCCAACTATAGCGATAATTGCTAAGTCGTTATCAACTGATACAGGGTTAATTAAATGCGAATTAATTTCTTTTTCAAATTCTTTATCTACTGCTTTTTTTGCTTCTTCGCTTGATTGCTCAGGTATCGCAAAACAAATAGAGCTTTCTGAAGAAGCTTGAGTAATTAGTATTACACTAATATCTTTTTCAGATAATGTATTAAAAAGCCTTTTTGCAATGCCTGTAACACCGTAAAGTCCACTGCCTTCTAGTCTAAATAATGAAATATATTTAATACTGCTAATACCGCTAATTAAAAATTTATCAGGTGCTTTTTTATTAGAAATTAATGTTCCCTCATTTTCAGGGTTATTATAATTCTTAATATAAATAGGAATGTTTTTTTCTAAAGCAGGTTGGATTGCTTTCGGGAAAATTACTTTTGAGCCGAAGTGACAAATTTCCAATGCTTCTTTGTAGCTTAAGTTAGGAAGTTTAAAAGCTGATTTTACTCTTTTCGGATCAGCCGTTAGGACGCCATCTACTCTAGTATAGATTTCTATTGTATCTACTTCTAAAGCGTAGCCAATAAAAGTAGCAGTATAATCAGAACCACCTCTACCGAGAGTAGTAATATTGCCGTCTGTATTCTTAGCTATGAAGCCATTTGTAATTGCTATTTTTTGATCGCCAAGTTTTTGCTTAATTTTTTCAGCACTCGTTTTAAAATCTATAGATGAAGAGTTATCTGTTTGGATAAATTCTGTTGAATCAATAACTTCTAAATCATTAATTTCTTTTTTTAGATAAGAAGAAATAATTTCTAAAGAAAGCTTTTCTCCTACACTTAATCTTTCGTCTTTAATGCCTTTAGCCAGGTTCAGAATTTCATCTAAATTACTGCAAGTTACATCGAGTTCTTTACAGTAGCTATCGTGGAAATCTCTTACAGCAGGAATTTCATTCTTAAGTAGTAAATCAGTTTGGCCAGAAAAAGCAGATACAACTACTATTAACTGTTCAAGATCTTTCTCTTTATTAATAATCTCTGAGACCTTTTTCAGATCCTCAATATTAGAAAAACAAGAGCCACCAAATTTAATAACTTTACGCATAAGAGCCCGATTTTTCTAGTATTTTTGCATTTTTGTCAAATTTAACAGGAAATTACTTAAATTGTTGGGGTTTTTTAAGGCTTTTAAGGAACTAAAGTGTAATTTTAATCAAAGAAGTTAAGAAGCCCTGAGGTGCTATTTTTTATTGAATTGTTTGTTATTTTTATAGCTAGGCTTACCGCTTTTTCTAATGTTTCTCCTTTAGTGATTAATGCTGTGATATTTGAAGAGAGAAAACAACCAGTTCCATGAACGTTTTTAGTATTTTTATCTTTCAGTATTTTTTCATTACTAAATTCTATAAAAGAATTATTTGTATATAGTATATCTACACATTCATTACCTTCGAGATGTCCGCCTTTAACTAAAACATTTTGTGCATTAATTTTTTTAGCAGCTTCCTTCATTTCATTTATGGATTTAATCTTTATGCCAGAAAGTAATTCAGCTTCAAGAATATTTGGGGTGGTTAAAAAGGTTTTGGGTAGTAGCTCTGATTTTAAGAATTCAAGATCGGAACTTTTAAAAAGTTCGATGTTGTTACTACTAGAGATTATAGGATCTAAAATTACTTTTTTATCTTCTAAAATCTTAGAGTCTAGAATTGATTTTATTATTTCTTTATTTCCCAAAGCGCCAATTTTAATTACTGATAAGTCATAATCTAGTGTATTTAATTGTTTTAGAACTAGTTTGGGATCGCTAAGATGAATTTCTGTAACGCCTTTTGAATTTTGAACAGTTTCAAGAGTTGTAATAGAACAGCCAAAACAATTATGCTTTTGGAAGACTTTTAAGTCGGCTTGAATCCCAGCACCTCCTGAGGGGTCTGAGCCTGCAATTGTAAGGCAGTATGTATGAGAGGAGCCGTTCATTTTTTTATTAATTACAGCGGTTAGTTAGTAAGTCAAATTTAAGCTTTTAAAAAATAAGAAAAGCCGTCAATTTAAAGACGGCATCTACGTTGATTTACCTTCTAAGAATGTCAAAACCTTGATGCGAAAGTCAATTGTTGGATGGGTGGAAGTAAAAAAAGCATAGAGCTGCCACCATAATGATTCTTTTTCTCTTGTTTCTAGAACCAGCACTTCTATCCCAGATGTCTTTATTCGTTCGGATTTACATAGGGTTGAACTAAGTTTACAGCTTGAAACTAGAGAGCCGTATGCATCCATTTTAAGCTCTTCTAAATTAGAAAAACTGTTGCAAAGTAAGAACGAAAGAGTTTTCACCGTATTTATTATATAGCCTCTTCTATGAGTGTATAAGAACAGAAAGGAAGAAAACAAAAGAATAAAAATGTAAAAATGAGACACAAAAAGTATAAGAGAACACAAGTTCAGCAGCATGGAAGTTAAGAACAAAAAAATTGCAAGTCTTACTTGGTTAATCAAGTAAGAACCAAAAAATATGTGGGAGAACTCATGCGCAAGTATTGATTCTATTTCATCTTCATTGCATACAATTAAGTATGATATTGGAAGAATGATCATGGAGCCAAAAAAAGGCAAAGAAGCTGTTCCTGGTTGCGTGCGTTCTCTTGTAAAAAAGATCTCAATATCTGTTGAGTGAAATAACTTAATTGCTCGGTAATGTTTTTTAGTTAATTCCTCAAATTTTGATTTTATAGCTAATGCATTTTCTCCTAATTCATTATTCCATAAGTAACTTCTTCTTCTTCTTCCCATTAAATCTTCTTGGAGATTTGATATGAGCACATAACATACCCTTAGGAGATATGAGCATGCTAGAAAGAAAGAAAAAAACGTGGAGATAGGAATGAATTTATTTTTATGGAGAATTGATCCATCAAATATGTGGAACAAAAAAAGAAAACACTCTTTGAACACAAAAACAACTAGTGCAAAAAATGCTAGTTGAATGACTGTAAGCACCGTAATGTAGAGGAGAATGAACAAACTTCGAGCTTTGTAACTCATCATCAAACCTCATTTTTAAAGACCTTGTAACGTTTACAAATTATTAACATCATTAAGATAAAATACCAATAGTCATTAAAACAGTGGTAGATCATTTGAATCTTATATTTACTAATTATATCATCTAATGCATCAACCTAGGTGCTAAATTTGAAAGAAGTAAAAACTATTAAAGCAATAAATCAAGATCTATTCTCAACAAGTAGTTCAAATAAAGCTGGTTCTATTAAAGGTAGCTCTAAAAAATCTCCTAAAAAGAAACCTTTAGCTCCAATGCTAAAACAGTATTTAGAAGTTAAAGAATCCTACAAAGAACATCTACTTTTTTTTCAAGTAGGAGACTTCTACGAAGTCTTTTTTGAAGATGCTCCAATTGTTGCAGATTGTTTACAAATTAGACTTACCTCTAGAGATAAAAATAAAGAAAATCCAATTCCAATGTGTGGAGTTCCCATTCATGCAATTGATAATTATTTATCAAAGCTAATAGAAAATGGTTTTAGTGTTGTAATTGTCTCTCAAGTTGAGGCTGCAAAAGCTTCTAAAGGAATGGTTAAAAGAGAAGTTACAAGAATTATTACTCCAGGGGTTAGGCTTGATGGCTTAGATGATAAAGAGTTTAATTTTCTAGCTTCAGTATTATTAGATAATACGTGTAGTGTTTCATATGTAGATGTTTCTGTTGGGGAGTTAAAAGTAGTTGAGTTAGAAACTAGAGATGAGTTAGTTGATTACTTAAAAAGAATTAGGCCGTCTGAGATCTTGTTGCCAAGTGTTCTAAATTCTAAAGCGGTGGATAAAAATTTAGAATGGATAAAAGATTCTTTAGCTGTATGTAAAGAGTTAGGTGCTAAGCCTGTTTTTAGAGTGTTTGATTACCCTAATAAATCTGCAATTTCAGACCTGTTTCAAAAATGGCTTGCAGATAAGAATGAGATTAATCAAGTAGGAGAGTTAGTTGAGTCTTTAACTAATGAAAGTATCTCGAGTCTTAATACTATTATTGCTTATGTAGATGAGGTTTCTTTTGGAGTGAAGCCAGTTTTTTCTTCGATAGGAAAAGAAAACTCTGAAAGCTCGGTTGTAATAGATTCTGCAACTAGAAGAAATTTAGAATTAACTGAAGCTAGAATTGATGGAGATAGAAGAAACTCGCTTTTTGCTAAAATAGATTTTACTAAAACAGCAATGGGCTCAAGGCTTTTAAAACAAACAATTTTAAATCCAAGCACTGAAATAGAAAAAATAAATTTTAAATTAGATGCTGTTGAAGAATTAGTTAATGATAAACAAAAATTAGAAAGTTTAGTAAAATATTTAGTACAGGTAAGAGACCTGGATAGGCTTTGCTCAAGAATTTCAACTCATAGAGCAAATCCAAAAGATTTTAAAATGCTATTAGATTCTATTTGTTTGTTACCGGAATTATCAAAAGAGCTTGGTAAGAAAGCTTTTTTTACTGAGTTAAATTCACAATTAGATTTATTGCCAGATATATTTCAAAGTTTAGAGAATTCGCTGGTTGAAACTCCGCCAACTAAAATAAACGAAGCAGGAATTTTTAAAGCAGGTTTTAATCCTGAGATAGACCGCTTGAATGAATTAAGACAAAACGGAAGAAAGTGGTTAGCCCAATTAGAACAAGAGGAAAGAGAAAAAACTGGAATTTCTAGTATTAAAGTTAAATATAATAGTGTCTTTGGCTATTTTTTCGAAATTCCTAAAGGCCAGTCTTCAAAAGCCCCTGATTATTTTGAAAGAAAACAAACCTTAACTAATGTAGAGCGCTTTGCTACTAAGGAATTAAAGCAAAGAGAATTAGAGATATTATCTGCAAAAGGTAAACAAATAGAACTTGAAAGAGAAGAGTTTGTGAACTTGCGGGCTAGTATTGCTAATGAAGTTTATAGAATTCAAAGAACAGCAAGAGCCTTAGCTAAGCTAGATTTAATTTGTTCACTCGCTAGACTTGCAATAAAGAGAAATTACATCAGACCTGAAATTTTAGATAATAATAAAACTCTTATTGCTTCAGGGAGACATCCAGTAGTTGAAGAAGTAATAGGTGAGCATAATTTTATTCCTAACGATGTTAATCTAAATACTGAAGATAGGAGACTTGCGATTCTTACTGGCCCTAACATGGGAGGGAAGTCTACATACTTAAGGCAAATTGGTTTAATACAGTTGCTTGCTCAAGCAGGATCTTTTGTGCCTGCAGAAAGTGCTAAGATAGGAATAGTAGACAGAATTTTTACAAGAATAGGAGCTGCAGATGATTTAAGCAGAGGAGACTCTACTTTTATGGTCGAGATGAGAGAGGCTGCAGTTATTGTCAGAAAAGCTAGTAAGAAGTCTTTAGTTTTAATAGATGAGGTTGGTAGAGGAACAGCAACAAATGATGGTTTGGCACTTGCTAGTGCTATCGCTACTTGGTTGTTAGAAAAAATTAAATGTAGAACCGTTTTTGCAACGCATTTTCATCAATTAACTAGTGATGTGAAGCCAGGAGCTTTTTGTTTAGCAGTTGGTGTATTAGAAAAATCTAATGAAATCGTATTTACGCATAGGATTAACGAGGAAGTCTGTAATAAGAGTTTTGGTCTAGAAGTTGCTAGGCTGGCAGGTTTGCCTGAAGAGTTAGTATTAAACGCTATGAAGTTATTAGATAATTTAGAGTCTAATTCGTCTAAAATTAGTAAGCCTAATGCTTGTCTGAACCAAGCAAAAGAATTATCATCAGAGGTTTTAGTGGAGAGCGAGTTGGTTGAAAATACCTTAAAGAAACAAATATCTGAAATTAATACTAATGAGATAACTCCTATGCAGGCTCTTGTTCATTTAAATCAGATTAAAGATTCTATTCAGTAGGGCTCGATTTATAGTATTTAATTTACAGTTTGAATTTGACTATGATTAATTTTTTAAAATTATTACTACTATTGTTATTACTTACTTCTGCTAAGCCGGTTGTTGTTCTCGATCCTGGACATGGGGGTGAGGAAGATGGAGCAAAAGGAGTATTAGGTCTTTTAGAAAAAGAAGTCGTGCTAGATATCTCTAAGGAGATAAGAGAGCATTTAAAAGATAAAGTTGAAATTATCTTAACTAGAGAAAAAGATCTTGATCTGAGTTTAGAGGATAGAACTAAGTTAGCAAACAAACATAAAGCGGATATTTTTGTTTCTATTCATGCTAATGCAAGTGTGAATAAGAATTTATCTGGAATTGAGACTTACTATTTAGATAACACTAATGATAAGTCTTCACTAAAACTTGCTCAAAGAGAGAATGCTGCAGGTAGAGGTAAGAATTTTGGGGATCTGGAATTTATTCTAAGTGATTTAATTCAAAGTGCAAAACTAGAAGAATCTA
>CAYOZL010000005.1:17933-60971 GCA_964408435.1 uncultured Bdellovibrionales bacterium
GATCTGGAATTTATTCTAAGTGATTTAATTCAAAGTGCAAAACTAGAAGAATCTATTACCTTAGCTCATTATTTACAGAATAAATTAATTAATAAGGTTAAAAAGTTTTATCCTAAAACTAGAAACCTTGGAGTAAGAAAAGCACCTTTTTATGTTTTAGTTGGGGCGCATATGCCTTGTGTCTTAGTTGAAGTGTCTTTTATTGACCATAAAGTTCAAGGAAAACTACTAGCAAAAAAAAGCTACAGAAAGCTAATTGCTAAAGCTTTATCTGACGGGATCCTTCATTACCTTGAAAAGGCCTCAGAAGATAATACTGAAAAGAATATTAAAGAGTCTGTTAAAAGTACTAAAGATGCAAAAGCTTCTTAGTGCACTAGCAAATTACTTTCAGTCTAAATCAATTAATTCCTATTTAGTTGGCGGTTGTATTAGAGACAGGCTTTTAAATAGAAGAATAAAAGATTACGATTTAATGCTTGAAGGGGATATCGTAGATGTTTTTAAAAACATGTATAAAGAGCAAGATTTTGAATGTGAAATAGAAAAGCCAATTATATTTAAAAAATTTAAAACTGCTAAAGTTACTTTTTTGGATTCTAGTGATAAATTTGATCTGGATCGATTGGAACTGGACTTTGCTTCGGCAAGAAAAGAATTTTACCCTGAAATTGCGACAAGACCAGATTGCACTTTCGATGTGGATTTAGAACAAGATTTAAAAAGAAGAGATTTCACGATTAATGCAATGGCTTCACCGCTTAATAATACGAGTTTTGTTATAGACTATTTTAACTCACAAAATGATTTAGAAAATGGTTTAATAAGAGTGCTTCACGAACAGAGTTTTCACGATGATCCCTGTAGGATAATACGAGCTTATAGGTTTTTAAAACGATTTAATTTTAAAATTGAAAATGAGACTGAGTCTTTAGTTATGGAAGCTATCGATAAAGAGTATGCAAGTTATTTAAAACCAAAACGTTCGAATGACGAATTATTAAAAGTTTTAAGTGAAGATAGATGGTTTGAAGTTTTAGAAGAATTAAAAGAAATTGAGGTTTTAAAGCAATTCAATTCTGAATTTGATGCTCTAATAGTATCAGGTGATAAGAATTTAAGCTCCTATATAAAAGTAATAAAAAATGCATGTTGATTATCATAAGTATCTAAAGAGTCTTGCTCTTGAGTTTCTAGAAACTAAGGACAGTATAAATAAGATAGAGTTTCATGTTCAACATGCACCAGATGAAGCTGATGCTTTGTTGGGGTCTAATCTAGCTTTTATTCTAGGAAAGGTTTTAAGGAAAGACCCCAAACTAATAGCAAAGGAAATAGCAGAGATTAATAGTGAAAGTGTTCATGGGGAATACTTTAAACTTGTATTTGCTCCTAGTGGATTTATTAATGCTAATCCTACAAAGTTATATTTAACTAATTTTTTAGACAATTTAGAAGAAAGTCTTAATTCTGAAGAGTATTTTAACTTTGAATCTGCAAAGTTAGAAACAGAGCTTAAAAAAAATATAGAAAAAACTAAGAACTTAGATGTAAAGACTCTTTTAGAGAGTAGGAATAATTCTTTAAGTGATCAAAAAGATTTTAAAATGCTCTTAGCCTTATTAGGGGATGAAGAGTTAAATGTTCAACCATATTTGAAAGGATTAAAAGGGAAAGAAAACATACCTTGGTATTTAGATAAATTTATTGAAGACACTTCTAATTTAAAACAGGAAGTAAGGTATTCAGATTTTTTACCGGAAATTGGATTTCAAAATATGGCTTCTAGTGCGGAGTTATTTGAATATAAAAATAACGAACAAGTTCTTCTTTATCAGATTCATTCTTTTTTAAATCTTAGATCTTATAGAAAATTCGAAGATTTTTATTCTTATTGTCTTCAGTTTGTTGACTCTTTTTATGCTTATTTTAATCATCCAAGTTTTAAAGCAAGTAAGGGTGAAGATAAAAAAGCCTGTTTAAATGGTGCGTATTATTTAGGAATTGTAGTTAGAAAATCAATATCTCTACTTGCTAGAAGTAATATTTCGTACTAATTTAGTTTAAGCTATTAAAAATAACGGTAATTATTTACCTAGGGATTAAGTTATGCTTGCTAAGAAAAAAAATTATTCTGATTATGAAATGGAAATAGATGGTTCTCCTAAACCAGTTCTTAGGCAAAAAGAAGATACTAAAGGGATGTTTGTAAAGCTGAGTCATCTGGTGATGTTTTGGAGCTTTACTGCTGGTATGATGATTTTACTCTTTGTAGTTGGCTATCATACTGGGAAGGTTAATGGCAGAAAGACATTATTAGATGAAGTAAGTAGTAATAGCGCTAGATTGCCAATCGTATCGACTATGGCTAAAGGGCAAACAGAAGATATTTTATCATTAGTAAAATCTAATACTGGTGCTGCTCTAGTTAATAAAAGGGTGGTAAATACAGAGCAAAACTTTGATTTTGCAAATTCATCAAAGTTACCAAGTCTAAATTTAACTCCAGGATGGTACTTACAAATAGCTGCTACAGGCAGTTTAGAAAAAGCTAATAAAATTAAAAAAAGTATTGATGCTAAAAAAGAAAAAGCATCAATTAAAAGGATTACTGTTAAAAAGAGAAATTTTTTCAAAATATTAGTTGGCCCATATAATAGCCAGTCTATTGCTAAGTCTAAGTCCAAATTAGTTAAAGTAAATAAAATAGATCCTTTTACTATCGAAATTAAGTAATAAAATAAGTTACTTATGGCTAATTCTAGTCTTAGCTAGAAAAAAAGAGACTTTTAAGCCCTTTTAGCAATCTTAAACACTGTAGTACTTTAATCATAGGTATAGGGATATTTATATTTAGCGGTGTTTTCTAGATCATTAAAATTTAATCATTCAGTTGTTTCTGATGTTGGAATTAAAAGAACTCAGAATCAAGACAGTTACTCTTTTGCTCATTCTAAGCATGTTAGTTTGTACGTTGTTGCAGACGGAATGGGGGGAATGAAAGGTGGTGAAGTAGCGTCTGAAATTGCAGCAAGAGTTGTTGTTCAGGAAGCTTTTGATGAAGATGGTTTTATTACTAAAGAAAGTCTTAAAAGAGCAATAGAGCAAGCAAATCTTTCTATATTTTTAAAGAGTGTTAAATCTACTGAACTAAAAGGAATGGGCACAACGGTAGCTGCAATTGCTTTTGTTGGTAATAAAGCAATTATTTCTCATGTTGGAGATTCTAGAATTTATCACTTATCCGAAGAAAAGCTCAAACAAGTTTCAAAAGATCATACCTTAGTCCAAGAATTAATTGATGGTGGAAACATAGATAAAAGTGAAGCTAAGACTCATCCAATTGCTCATATGCTTACTAGGTCTTTAGGGCCTTTAGAAAAAGTAGAAGTAGAAGCTGGTTTTTTAGAAGAGGATGTTAAAGATGGGCAAAGATTTTTAATATGTTCTGACGGTTTATATAATCACGTTAGTGATGAAGAACTTGAAAAGATAATGCTAAAAGAAGACCCTGAGCAGGCTTGTAAGACTTTACTAGATTTGGCTCTTGAAAGAGGCGGAACAGATAATATTACTATCCAAATTGTTGAAGTCGATTTAGAAGCTTCTTTAGAACTACCAGATACTGGAATGTGTAAATGTAATTTACATGGTGAAGATCATTCTTGGTCTCTAGTAGATAGAGGGATAAGCGAAAATTTAAATAGTAAATCAAATTCAAAAACACAAGAATTTAAAAGACAACAATTTTCATTTTTTCCAGTAATAGCAACTTTAGTTCCTGTAGCTTTAATTTCTTTTTTATATTTTGGTAATAATAAAAAAGATAAAGAAATTTTTTCTTTAAAAAATAATAAGATTGTAGATGCTAAGACAGTAAAGAGTGAGGTTGTGCTAAGTGAATCCTCTAAGCCACAAGAGGTAATAACAACCGCAGTATCAAAACCAGTAGTGCCTAGTGAACCAGCAAAGGTAGAAGTAAAAAAAGAGATAAGTAAAGAAAAGGTAAAGAAAAACGAACCAAAGCAATTAATTCAAAAAAAATCTAAATATGCCGAGAGTATATTTAAAGAAGCAAATTCTATAAAAGTTGCAGCTGTTCCTAGTGTGAGCTTAGAAGCAGAGCCTGTGGATCAGCCAATTGTATGGCAAAAAGAAGAAAGTAAGTTTTTAAAATTAACTAAAGAAAAAAAAGTAAAGTTAGGAGAAAAAACAAATTTTGATATTGATTATTGGTCTGATTATGTTGATACACTTGCGAGTAAAAAACAGATTCGGAATGAAATAGCTGAAATTGATTTTAAATTAAAGTTATTTGAAAAGAGCTCAGAAACTAAAGAGCAAATTATAAGTAAGATACATAAAGCTAAGATCGTTCAAGAAACTGAACTTGCAAATTTTAATAGAATGCTTGATTTGCATGAAAGACTTTTAGATACAAGTGGAATTAAAGATTCTAAATCCTTACTTGAATATCTTGAAGGAAATAAATCTAATTCAGGAATGTTAGCAAATCTACTTTCTAATTATACTGAAGTAGAAACACAATACAAAGAAGCTGTAAAAGTTTGGCAAGATAATCCTAGGGAATTAGATTTAGCAGCTAAGATGGGAGCAAAATCTCAAGAGAAAGATGAACTATTAAAAAAGATACACCAAGATGTTCATTCAATCGCTGAGAAAAAAGGAAGCGATGATTTAGATAATATTGCGAAGAAAAAACTAGAACTAGAGAATATAGAAAATTTAATCAACACAAGTAATAAAAGACTAGGTTTTATTGATGCTCATACAAAGCTGAGCGCTAAAAGAGAAGACCAGATTAAAAAGAGATATCTTGATGAAAGAAAGAAGAAACTTACTGAACTAGAAAAGCTTAGTAAGGAACTACCTGATGCTTATGAAAAAAATGTCCAGATTAAAAGCATTAATTCTGAATTAGCCAAAGTTCTTAAAAATTAATAGCTTTTCTTAAGCCTTATCTTATACTTTTACAGTCAAATAGTAGACTTTACCTTATCTATATTAAGGAGTATCTTCTCGTGGACAATTTATGAGGCAGATTCTTGATTAAAAAAGCAATTATTAGTGTTTACGATAAAACAGGTTTAGATAAGTTCGCAAGACAGCTTAACGAACAAGGTGTTGAGATCTATTCTACTGGCGGGACGGCAAAGTATATTTCTGATTTAGGAATAAAAGTAATTTATATTAGTGACTATACTGGCTCTGCAGAGGTCTTAGATGGAAGAGTTAAAAGCTTGCACCCTAAGATTCATGCTGGAATTTTAGCAAGAAAGAATAACGAAAAAGATTTAAAAGAATTAGAGCAAAATAATATTGATGTTTTCGATATGGTTGTTGTTAATTTATATCCATTTCATAATAAAGTTGCTGAGGTTCTAGAGTCTGGCAAAAATAAATCTTTAATTGAGGATATCGATATCGGCGGGCCAACTATGCTAAGAGCTGCAGCAAAGAATTGCGAATTTGTTTTGCCAGTTTCTAGCCCTGATGATTATGAAGCCATCATAAAGAATTTATCAGAGCTTGATATTAACTTCAGACAAGGTCTTGCTGCTAAAACTTTTGCTAAAATAGCAGAGTATGATTTAGCAATTGCAAGATATTTCTCAATTAAAGAAGATTTAATTGCTTACAAAGATAAGCTAGCTCCTATAGAAGGTAGTGTTTTAAAAAGAGTTCAGGAACTTCGTTACGGAGAGAATCCTCATCAATCAGCTTCTTTGTATTCTAGTTATTCATCTGAGGATTTTTCATGGGAAATAATTCAAGGAAAAGAACTTTCTTATAATAATATTTTAGATTCACTAGCTGCTTTAGAAATTATACTAGAAATTAGAAATTGCTTTGAAGATAAGAAGTCTTGTGTGGTTTTAAAACATAGTAATCCATGTGGTGCAGCGGTTAGGGATACTGTTCTATCTGCAATTAAAGACGCAAAAGCGGGTGACCCAACAAGTTCATTCGGTGGAATACTTGCAATAGTAGGAGAGGTAGATAAAGCAGAAGCACAAGAGTTAACATCAAGTTTTATTGAAGTCTTACTAGTTGAGTCAATAACTGATGAAGCAAAAGAAATTTTTGCGAAAAAGAAAAAAATAAGAGTTATTATTTGCGATTTTAATAAGATTGAAAAAAGATTAAGTAATCATAACAAAAAAACTAATTTTGGTATGACTCTATTGCAACAAGCAGATACTAGTATGGAAGTAATTGAAAACCAAGTTACTGGCGAAAAAGCTAATGAGAATGAACTACAGGATGCCAAACTAGCTTGGGCATTATGCAAGCACGTTAAGTCTAATGCTGTAATTGCTGTTAAGAATTTACAAGCAATAGGAATTGGGGCTGGACAAATGAGTAGAGTTGATTCTGCTAAACTAGTAGTATCAAGAAGTTCTCACTTTGATTTTGATCTAGCAGGCTCTGTTGCAGCAAGTGATGCATTCTTACCATTTGCTGATACTTTAGAGATCTTAAATGATGCTGGAGTGTCTGCGCTAGTTCAACCAGGTGGTTCAATTAAAGATAAAGACGTTATAGAAGTAGCTAAGCAAAGAAATGTAAAGATGTTCTTTACAGGGAATAGGCACTTTAAACATTAGGACAAAGAAACTATGAAAGTATTAGTAGTAGGAAGTGGTGGTAGAGAGCATGCTATCTCATGGAAGATTAATCAAAGTTCTAAACTTACTAAACTTTTTTGCGCTCCTGGAAATGCAGGAACTAAGGAATTTGCAACAAATGTAGATATTGGTGTTTTAGAAATAGAGAAATTAGTTGATTTTGCTTCGAGCGAACAAATTGATTTAACAATCGTAGGTCCAGAAGCACCATTAGCTGCTGGAATTGTAAATTCTTTTGAAAAAAATAATTTAAAAATCTTTGGTCCAAGTAAAGAAGCTGCAGAGTTAGAATCTTCTAAAAGTTTTGCTAAAGAGATTATGCTTGCTTCAAATGTTCCTACAGCAAAAAGCGAAGTGTTTACTGAGCTTGATAAAGCTTTAGCCTATATTAGGGAGCAAGGCGCTCCAATTGTAATTAAAGCAGATGGTCTAGCTGCAGGAAAAGGAGTAACTGTTGCCTTAAGTTTAGAGCAAGCTGAAAAAGCTATAAGAGAGTGTTTAGAAGATGGTCGTTTTGGGCAGTCTGGTGCAAGAGTTTTAATAGAAGACTACCTTGACGGTAAAGAAGCCTCAGTGATGGCAATTATAGATGGAAACAATGTTTTTCCATTAGCGCTTAGCCAAGATTATAAGAGGCTATTAGATAAAGATGAAGGGCCAAATACTGGTGGAATGGGAGCAATTTCTCCAACTCCTGTTATAGGCGAAGAGAGGCTAAATGAAATAGTTGAACTAGTTTATAATCCTGTAATTAAAGAGCTTAAAAAAAGGGGAATTACTTATAAGGGTTTTTTATACGCTGGTTTAATGGTTAACAGTGATGGTTCGTTTAGAGTAATAGAGTTTAATTGTAGATTAGGTGACCCGGAAACAGAAGTGTTATTACCTAGAATGGAGTCTGATTTATTAGAAGTTCTTAACCTAGCTACTACTGCTGAATTGCAGGCAGATAAAATGAAATGGAGTAAAGAAGCATGCGTAGGTGTTGTTCTTGCTTCTAAAGGTTATCCTTTAAAATCAGAAGACAAAAAACCTGTTAGTGGTATTAATGACACTGATGCGGTTAAGGTTTTTCAATGTGGAAACTATTTAGAAGATGAAAAATTACACACAAAAGGCGGTAGAGTCTTTGTTGTAACTGCAAAAGCTGAGTCCGTTGATGAAGCTAGAGAGCTAATTTATTCTAAAATAGACGAAGTTAATTTTGATGGCATGCAGTATCGAAAAGATATTGGAATTGCATAAAAACTATAATGCTTGAAGAAGCTAAAAAAGAATTAGAATCTGGGAACATTGTATCTTATCCTACTGAAACTGTTTATGGATTAGGAGTAGATCCAAGAAATGAAATAGCAGTAGAAAAATTATTTAAAATTAAACAAAGAAATTCTTCTGTTTCTCTAATAGCGGATTCTATTGAAACGGTAAATTCTTTACCAATAGTAGAAACAAACTCAGAATTAAGATTTAAATTACAGGAAAAACACTGGCCTGGAGCGCTAACGTTAATAGTAAAATTAGATAGCACCAAGATTAATTTTTCTAAAAAATTATTAGCAAAAAACCAAACTATTGCTATTAGAGTTTCTTCATCTAATCTTGCAAGGAACTTAGCAAAGATAGCAGGTGGTTTGATAACAGCAACAAGCGCAAATCCCAAAGACTTAAAACCTGCAAAGAATAAACAGGAAAGTTTAGACTATTTTCCTAAAATTTATGCTCTAAAAAGCGAAGTTAACTCGCAAGATATGCCTAGCACTATATATAGCCTAGTTGAGAATAAGATTCTTAGACAGGGAAGTATCAATATTTAGTGCTTACTAAGTATTCTAGAACCGTCCCAGATAACCCCTTTTAGGGACGGTTCTGGAATATTTGTTCTGGAATATTTGAATAATTTTAGTAGTTTAGAGTGAGTAGTAGGCAGTTTGGGAGACTTTGCTCATAACTATATAGATGAGCAAACCTATAGAAAGATTAACAGGCGAAGACCTTGAGATTGAAATTGATGCTTCTACGGATCAGCAGTACGTAAATATCTGTGGAATGAAGGTAAGATTAGCTAAACCTTATAATCTAAATTTTGAGTGGATTGGAAATAAAAAAGTTTTAAATCAATTACGTTCTTCTTGGTATTGCGCAAGAGAAGGTGAGAAACCGATGAATCCTAGATTGGTTGGAAAGCCTGGAGTGGGGAAAACTGCACTTGCTTATGCAGCAGGGAAAAGTTTAAATTTACCTTGCTACTTTTTTCAAGGAACAGCTGATACAAAGCCTAATGATTTGTTAGTTACTCCTTTAGTTGTAGAAACTTCAAAAGATAGTACAAAGGTAGAATACGTTGCAAGTTCAGTAATTACTGCAATGATTGTTGGTGGAGTTTGTATTCTTGATGAAGGAAATAGAATGCAGGAAAAAGCTTGGGCATCACTCGCTCCTTTACTTGATTCTAGAAGATATATTGAATCAATCTCTGTAGGTCTGTTACTTAAAGCTCATAAAAATTTTAGATTTATTGCTACTATGAACGATGATGCTTCTTGCTTTGATTTACCTGAATATATTCAAAGTCGTTTGCATCCTTATATCGGGTTAGATTTTCCAGATCGTTC
Organism: uncultured Bdellovibrionales bacterium; assembly: GCA_964408435.1. Taxonomy (GTDB): domain Bacteria; phylum Bdellovibrionota_C; class UBA2361; order SZUA-149; family CAYOZL01; genus CAYOZL01. Next base: position 27,196 of record CAYOZL010000005.1, read on the forward strand.
AGAGGAAAGAAAAATTCTTGAAGTGAATTTACCTTACACAGATGCTACTGTTTTAGATTATGTGGCTGATTTTTTAAATGTTGCCAGAAAAGAGGGTGAAGAATACACTCCTAGAGATGGAATTCATATAGCTAATTATGCTGGTAAGATGGTTGATTATGAAGAGCATCATGGAAGAGATTTAGATCCTGGTGAAGCTGTAGTAATCGCCGTAGAGCAGATCCTAGGTATTAGACAAGCAAGGTTCATGAAGCAAATTCTTTGGAAGGAAAGAGCTGCTTAAATCTTTTATTTCTCTACAATTCCAAATTAAATCATAAATAATAAAATTTAATGATGCACATATAAAATATATACGTTTATATAGTGTCCATGTATTTTGTATACGCATTGTTGCCCCTAACGTTGTTTCTAATGGCCCTATGGGCATTTCTTAAGCCATTAATGAAGGTTCGAGGGAAAGAGGATTGGATGCGGTATTTTGTAATGTTTTTATCTTGTACTGCGATTCTATTTTTAACTTCTTTAATTGACAAATCTGGAGTTTTGAAAAACTTAGTTGAGAAGTTCTCCTTTGGAATATTAGAGTATAATTTTGTCAGATGGTTTATATTTCCTGCCTTGTTATTTACCGTAGCAAAAATTTTAGATTTATATGATAGGAAAGCAGTTGCGAGAAGAAAAAAGGCAAGAGAAGAGAAATATAATAAGTTCAATTATGAATAAATTTTATGCGAGTTTGAGGTAAGGAGAAAGTAAAAAATGAAAAAAAATATTATTTTATTATTTTTCTGTAGTTGTTTGTTCTCTTGTGCTCAAGAAAATGTAAATCTCGATCCCAACAATTTCAATTCAAATGATACAATAGGTGATGTGCAGCCTACTGTTGCGATAAATACATCTTTAAGCTCTGCAGTCGCAGTAAATGTTGAGTTAGCAATAACTCAAGAAGAGCAGGAGCTTGGATTAATGTTTCGAGACGAATTAGATGCGTTTTCTGGTTTGTTGTTTTTGTTTGATTTTGAGGGAATTAGAGAATTTACAATGATAAATACTTTTATTCCTTTAGATATTATCTTTATTGATTCTGATTTTGTAATTGTTGATATAATAAGAGACACTATTCCTAACACCGTAGGGCCTTTTACTACTTCTATTCCATTTATGTATGCCTTGGAGGTTAACGCAGGATTTTCTGAAGACTTAGGTATCTTACCAGGAGATACGGTTAGTTTTTTAGGTTTTGATATTTGATTTTTAACCTTTCTAAGAGTAAATATCCAGTATAATTTCAATCCGTTAATATCAAGGAAGGTCGTAAGTGCAAGAAAGATTAAATGAATTAAAAAAAACATACGCAGAATTTTCTGAAAAAAAACTTTCTTTAAATATTACTAGAGGTAAGCCAAGCGCAGATATTTTAGACCTTTCTACTGAGATTTTAAATAATCTAAGTGCTGAAGAATTAAAATCACTAACTAATACAGATTGTAGAAACTACGGGCTTTTAGACGGCTTAGAAGAAGCAAAGAAACTTGGAGCAGAAATGCTTGGAGTAAAATCTGAAGAAATCTTTGTAGGTGGGAATGCAAGCTTAGCTTTAATGTTTGATATTATCTCTAGAGCAATGACTCATGGAACGGGTGAAAAGCCTTGGATTCAACAAGAAAAAATAAAAGCGATTTGCTTAGTTCCTGGTTACGATCGACATTTTTCTATTTGCCAGCATTTTGGAATTGAAATGGTAAATGTTGAAATTGAATCAGAAGATATTAATGTAGAAAAAATTAAAGAGCTAGTAGAGTCTGATGATAGCTTTAAAATGATGTGGTTGATTCCTAAATATAATAACCCTACAGGACATTTATTTTCTGATAGTTCTCTAAAAGCATTAGCGAGTATTAAGCCTAAAGCTAAGGATTTTAGAATAATTTGTGATAATGCGTATTCGGTTCATGATTGGGTTGATAGTCCTAGAGAGCAGGTAAATTTCCTACAAGCTTGTAAAGATGCTGGAAATGAGGATTTAGCTTTTTTAATTGGTTCGACTTCAAAAGTTACTTTTGCAGGTGCCGGAATATCCTTTCTTGCAGCAAGTAAGAACAATTTTGATTGGTTTAAATCTCATGCTTTTTTTCAAACTATTGGTAATGATAAAGTTAATATGCTTAGGCATGTTAAGTTTTTAAAAGACTTAAATGGAATTAAAGCACATATGAAAAAGCATGCGCAGATTCTAAAGCCAAAGTTTGATTTAGCACTTAATATTCTTGATAAGAATTTATCAGGTAAGGATATCGCTAAGTGGACTAGTCCTGAAGGTGGATATTTTATTAGTTTAAATGTTAAGCCTGGAACTGCAAAAAGAGTAGAGGAATTAGCTGGAAATGCAGGTTTGAAGCTGACTAAAGCAGGTGCGACATATCCTTATAAGAAAGATCCTCAAGATAGTAATTTAAGAATTGCTCCTAGTTTCCCACCAATTGGTGAGTTAGAACAAGCAATGGAATTACTATGCGTATGCGTAGAGCTAGCGGCTTTAGAATAGCTTTTAAAAAGAAGTTCTACAGATTATGCTTCAATCTTTTTAGCATCATTGGCATAAGTAGAAAGTACATCATCTCTACTAGTCTTATCACCATCGATTAAAGGCTGTCTTTGAACGTGAATGTCTCTTTGTAATTTAATCAAAGCATCTAGTATCGCTTCAGGTCTAGGAGGGCATCCAGGTATATACATGTCTACTGGTATAATTTTATCTACTCCAGCAACAGTAGCGTAGTTATCGTAAAATCCACCAGTTGATGCGCACGCTCCAAAAGCAATAACCCATTTAGGCTCTAGCATTTGCTCATAAACTCTTTTAAGCACTGGTGCTTGTTTATGAGTAATAGTTCCAACTACCCAAAGTAAATCAGCTTGTCTTGGAGTGAATCTTGGAAGAGCAGCTCCAAATCTATCAGTGTCGTAATGTGAGCAACTAACAGACATGAATTCCATTCCACAACATGCAGTAACAAAAGGGTATGCAAAAAGTGAGTATTTTCTACACCATCCAATGGCTTCATCTAATTTTGTTGTTACGTATGATTCTTCAGAATTCATTCTTTATCCTTAATACTATATAGTTAAGACGAAATTTAATTGAATATACAACTTTGTCAAAGCAATAAATTTCCTCTGACTTTCTCAAGCCTTACACCCCACTTTTTAATATCTGAATCTATCTTTTCTAAATCTTTACTAGATTCTAGTACTTCTTTGAAAACGCTATCTTCAATTGATGAAAAGTCTTTCTCAAGTTCTTTTACATCCAAATTCGCTTTTTTAATGTTATCGCCTACTTCTCTATAAGCATCTCTAAATGGCATTCCGTTTGAGACCTTTCTATAAACTTCGTAGGTAGCAAAAAGCTCATCACACATTGCAAGCTTAATCATTTCAGAATTAATCTTAAAATTCTTGATAATATTATCAGTGATTTTTAATTGCTGCTTGATTACACTAGAAGCTCTAATTACAGGTTCTTTAGTATACTGAAAATCTCTATGATAATTAGAAGGTAGTTTCGCAATTACCCATCTCATTTCATCTTCACATGCTCTAATTTTAGCAGTGTTACCTCTTAGTAGCTCTAGAACATCAGGGTTTCTTTTTTGAGGCATGATACTAGAGCCAGTAGTCGCTTCTACCGGTAGCTCAATAAAACCAAATTCTTTAGTTGAATAAATTTGCATATCAAAAGCAAGTTTTTCAATTATGCTAGATAAATCTGTGCAAAATCTTAAAAATTTAAGTTCAGCTTTCCCTCTGCTGTTTTGAACATTAATAGGATTTTTTTGAGTTTTGCTAAAATCTAAAAGCTTTGTAGTTAGATCTCTATCGAGATTTAAAGGCACTCCAAACCCTGAAGCAACACCAAGAGGGTTTAAGTTAATTCTCTCTATGTAGCTAAGCCCATCGTATAAAGATTCAACAATGCTTTCAGCAAAACAGTGCGTCCACATACTTACACTGCTAGGCATTGCAGGTTGCATGTGTGTGTAACCTGGAAAAGCAGTATTTTTAAATTCTTTAGCTCTTTTTAAAAAAGAATTTGCAAGAGTTGATTGAAGTTTGAAAATTTCTATAAACTCAGCTCTTAAATAAAGTCTCATTGCTACTAGAACTTGGTCATTTCTAGATCTGCCAGTATGTATTTTTAAGCCGGCATCCCCGATTTCTTTTGTTAAGTAGCTCTCAATTGCTGTATGCCCATCTTCAAGCTCATGTGCGATTTCAAATTTATTATTAGTAATTTCAGCATTAAGCTTTTTTAGACTAGCTAGAATTTTACTTAGCTCATCTTTATTGATGATGTTGATAGTCTCTAACATTTTAGCGTGGGCGCAGGAGGCTATAATATCATGCTCGATGATATGCATATCTAGCTCAGGGTCATTCCCCACAGAGAAATCATGGATTTCTTGGTCTAGCTTATTTCCTTTGTCCCAAAGTCTTTTCACGTTTTACATTTACTGTTAAATTTTCCAAAAAAGCATTATTATCATATATTTACTCAAGTTCAAATCATGAAATTTAACGTACTTAGCATTTTCCCAGAGTTGTTTAAGCCTTTTACAGAGCTAGGCCTAGTAGGTAGGGCTGTGAAAGAGGGCAAGATTTCGATTGAGCTTACCCAATTAAGAGATTTTGCAATCAACACTCAGGCGCAAATTGATGACACTCCTTTTGGGGGAGGGGCTGGTATGGTCTTAAGACCAGAGCCTGCGATTGATGCAATTAAGAGCAAGCAGTCTAAAGATTCAAAGGTAGTACTTTTTACTCCAAGAGGTAGGAAGTTAGATCATGATTTTGCAAAAGAACTTTCAGCTAATAAAGACTTAATACTACTTTGCACAAGATACGAAGGAGTAGATCAAAGAGTTGTTGATAACTACGTTGATTATGAAGTGAGTATGGGCGACTACGTTTTAATGGGCGGAGAGTTGCCAGCAATGACATTTATGGAATGTCTTTCAAGGTTCGTTCCAGGTGTTTTAGGTAATGCTGAATCTTTAGAGCAAGAATCTTTTACTGATGGTTTATTAGAGCATCCGCAATATACAAAGCCAAGAGAATACTTAGAGATGAAAGCTCCGGAAGTTTTATTTAGTGGGAATCACAAAAATATCGATACTTGGAAAAAAGAAAAATCTATTTCTGATACGAAAGAAAGAAGAATGGATTTATTTGAAAGTTATAGAGCAAAAACTAATACTAAGCTTACTAAAGCACCTATTTCAGTCGCCTTAGTTCACTACCCAGTTTTAAATAAAGAAGGAAAGGTAATTGCCTCATCGATTACTAATTTAGACATGCATGATATTGCAAGGTCTTCTAGAACTTACGGAGTAGAGAATTATTTCTTAGTGCATCCAACTAAAGCAATGAGAAAATTAATGGATACTATTGCTGAGCACTGGGATAAAGGCTACGGAGCAACTTATAATCCAAATCGCAAAGAGGCTTTATCTAATGTGAGAGTAGTTCCAGATTTTGAGGATGTTGTTCTTCAGCTACAGGAAAAATACTCTAAATTGCCTAAAATCATTGTTACATCCGCTAAGAGAACGGAAAGTTCGATTTCATTTGCCAAAATGAAGGAAATATTGGCAAATAATAGCGAGGATCCTTACTTAATAGTGTATGGCACTGGTTGGGGACTTACAGACGGTTTTATTAAAAGAGCAGACTACATGCTGGAGCCAGTAGGTAGCGTTGAAGATTTTAAACATTTATCTGTTAGATCTGCAGCGGCAATTATTTTGGATCGTTTGTTTGGAGTATAGTTTTTTATATTTTAAAGCTAGTATTCTTAAATATTAATAATAAAAGGGGGAAAACATGGGTTTAGTTAGCGAATTTAAAGAATTTATCATGCAAGGTAATGCAGTTGATCTTGCAGTAGGTGTTGTTATTGGTGCAGCGTTTGGTAAAATTGTTGCTTCATTAGTAGGCGATGTAATTATGCCAGTAGTTGGTTATTTCTCTGCTGGAGTTGATTTCTCAAGCATTGGTTATACCTTACAAGAAGCACAAGGTGATGTGCCTGCTGTAATGATTAAGTATGGTGCTTTTTTCCAGACTTTAATTGATTTTGCAATAATAGGATTTGTAATTTTCATGGTTGTTAAAGGAATTAATTCAATGAAAAAGAAAGAAGAGGATGCACCGGCAGAACCAACTGCTGAAGAAGTTCTTCTTGGTGAAATCAGAGATGCAATTAAATCTAAGTAGTTTTTAGTTTTAATTTGTTTAAAAGCCAGGCTTTGTCCTGGCTTTTTTTATGGGTTGGGTTAAGGGGAGGAAGGTGAAGAAGATTAAGGTTAAGGGTTTTAAATTTATCGCGCGATGTTTTGGATAGTAGGAGTAAAGTCCGCCGTCGCCAAGGCTATGGCGGATCAGCCTTCGTAGTCTCTGTCTGGCAAAGCCAGCCGTAGCCTTGGCGAAGGCTGGCGGAGAGAGAGGGATTCGAACCCTCGGTACGGGTTTACCCCATACACCCGCTTAGCAGGCGGGCGCCTTCAGCCGCTCGGCCATCTCTCCACGAGAAGTAAGTATTTATACTCAATGCTTTTGTTTATCAAGAGCAATACGATTAAAAGATGTATTTAGTGTTGTTTTAGCTCGTGGCCTATCTAGCGCCAAAACCAGTCAGGATAACTTTAATTGTGCCAATAACAATTTTAAAGTCTAGAAATAAAGAGTAATTCTCAATGTAGAAAATATCCCATTCTAGTTTTTCTTTGTAATCTTCAGGCGTGGATACATAGCCTAAATTTATTTGAGCAAGACCAGTTAATCCTGCTTTAACATTCATACGGCTATGAATATTTGGAAGAGATTTAGATAACTTCCAAGCCATTTCAGCTCTTTCAGGTCTTGGCCCGATTAAGCTCATGTCTCCAATCACTATATTTAGTAACTGCGGTAGTTCATCAATTCTAGATTTTCTTAAAAATTTACCAATAGAAGTAACTCTAACATCATCTACATCTGCCATTTTAGCACCATCTGCTTCAGCATTAGTAGTCATTGTTCTAAATTTGTAGATTACAAAATACTTTCCACCAATTGTTAGTCTTTTTTGTCTGTAGATTATTGGTCCAGGGGATGTGAGCTTAACTAAGATAGCAACAACTGCCATTAAAGGCAGAAGGAATGTTAAAAGCAGTAATGATACTGAGATATCAAAGAATCTTTTAATAAATCTTTGATGAAATCTTTTTGGCCATTTACTCTCAAGCTCGACAACATCGGCACTCGGTATATCAATTTCTTCCAAGATTTCTTCCTTTAGTATTTCGGCATTGTTCATAAGTATACTCCAAGCACTTATCTGGTCTTAGAGCATTTTTGCTTCAGTTAAATAGATTGCCTTATTAATATTACGGCTTTTTCAACTTCTTGCAAAGTATTGAAGCGTCCTAAGCCTATGCGAATACTAGATTTAATCTCTTTTTCGCTTAATCCTATGGCTGTGAGAACGTGAGAAGGCTTGTCACTGTCAGTTAAACAAGCTGAGCTAGTGGAAATGGCTAGTTTTGTACTGAGTTTTGAAATTAATTTCACATTGTCTGTTTGAGGAAAAACTAAGTTTAAATTCCCAGGAATCCTCTGAATTAGACTGCCATTAACTTTATGTTCAACCTGATTTTTTTTAAGAAGACTTATAAAGCATTTGGCTAAATTCGAGATGTGCTTATTATCTTTTTTAAGGCAGTCTTTTGCTATTTCACATGCCTTGCCAAATCCAACTATTCCGGCAACATTTAACGTTCCAGGTCTAATTTTACTTTCCTGTGAACCACCGTGAAGTAGAGGTTTTAGACCTAGTATGTTTTTATTTATATACAAAGCACCAATGCCTTTAGGTCCATATATTTTGTGGGCACTTATGCTTAGTAAATCTGCGTTTAATTTTTTAACATCTACAGGTATTTTGCCAACAGCTTGTGTGGCATCACTATGTGTCGTTATTTTTAATTTTCTAGCTTCTGTAAAAATAGGCTCTAAGTTTTGAACTGTTCCGATTTCATTATTTGCAAGCATTAAAGAGATTAGATTGCTATTTTCAATCTTAAAGTCTTTAAGCTCACCAGTAGGTTGAACATTCACAAGTTCTACATTGGTGCTAATATTTTTTAGATAATCTAGAGGTTCTAAGATTGAGCTATGTTCAATGACAGAAGAAATAACATTTGAAGATTTATTTAATATGCCTTTTAGCGCAAGATTATTGGATTCCGTAGCGCCACTAGTAAAGTAAATTTCTTCAGGTTCTGCGTTAATCAGATTCGCTACTTGTTCTCTAGCTATGCTTACTAGTTCTTCTGCATACCAGCCAAATGCATGCGAGCTTGAGGAAGCGTTACCAAAGTTTTTTTCTAAAACTGGCAACATTGCCTTAAGAACTTCAGGGTCTAAAGGTGTAGTAGAGTTGTTATCGAAGTATATCAATTGATTATTTTATGGCGAGCATTCTTTCAAGAGGAATGACTGCTTTCTTAATTACTTCTTTATCTAGAACAACTTCAGGTTGCTCTTCTTTAAGACAGTTGTAAAGTTTTTCTAAGGTATTTAGCCTCATATAAGGACACTCTGCACAGTTACAACTTTCATCAGTATTTTTAGCGGCGATAAAAGTTTTATCAGGGTTAGCCTTTTTCATTTGATGAAGAATGCCAGACTCTGTAACTACAATAAAAGTTTTAGAGTCAGAAGTTTTTGTGTAATTAAGTAAGCTGCTAGTAGAACCAATATGATCTGCTAGTTCAAGTATGTTCTCAGGACATTCTGGATGTGCAATCACTTCTGCTTCAGGATTTCTAGCTTTTAATTGAACTAAATTTTTAGCGTCAAAAGTTTCATGAACAATACATGCCCCGTCCCATAAGACCATATCTCTGCCAGATTTTTTAATTAAATAGTTACCTAGATGTTTATCTGGTGCGAAAATAATTTTTTTATCTTTTGGAATAGACTCAATTACTTTTACTGCATTTGAAGAAGTACAAAGTATATCGCTTAGGCCTTTAACTTCAGCACTACAGTTTACATATGTTACAACTACATGTTCAGGATGTTTTTCCTTAAAAGCTTTAAAATCTCCAGCAGGACAGTTATCAGCAAGAGAGCAACCTGCATTTAAGTCTGGAACTAATACTTTTTTATCCGGAGAAAGTATCTTGGCAGTTTCTCCCATGAAGAGAACGCCAGCTAAGATTATTATATCAGCTTTTTCCTCTGCGCCTTTCTTTGCTAAACCTAAACTATCAGCAACATAATCAGCTATGTCTTGTATGTCGCCTACTTGATAGTAGTGAGCATAGATCACAGCATTTTTCTCTTTCTTAAGCTCTTTAATAGCTTGTATTAGTTCTTTTTTATCTTTAAACTTATCCATTTATCTTTTCACTTATCTAGATTAAACATAAGTATGCAATACACCAAAGTCAAGTTACTAAATTACAAGCTAATCTTAGCAATAAGTTTGCTTTGTGTATTGGTTTTTTATGTAGGTGGAAATGAAATATGGAAGGTCTTTTTAAACGTTCAGTGGCAATACATTATTTTGTTATTTTTAATGTCAGCAGTCTTAATTTATGCAAGCTGTTTAAAGTGGCAACTTTTTATTAAAAATGAAGGAAAAAAAGTATCAGTTCTTTACTTAATGAAATTGTATACAATTTCTTATTTTTTTAATTTCTTTACTCCCTCTAATGTTGGAGGGGATGCAATGAGAAGTTATAAATTGGGTAAGTTTTTAGATAATCAAGCTCATGCCTTTGCTTCTACTATCTTAGAAAGACTAACTGGTATGCTTGCTATGTGTCTCTTAGCAATTTTCGCATTGTTTTTTACTGATACTGGTAATTATACCTTGTTAATTATTTTAATCTCTATTCCTGTTTTTATAGTTTCTTTATCTTGTTTTTTAGAAAAACCTAGAGAATTGGTATTTGGTATTGCCTATAAATTGTGTCCAAAAAAATTACTTTCTATCTTAAGTAAGCTTGATGAAGCAAGTAAGTATGCATCAGGTAATAAGAAACTTTTTTTTCTTTCAATAATATACTCAGTAGCATTTCATTTTCTAGCTGTTATAAACACATATTTAGCTTGTTGTGCTCTTTCATGGCCTGAGGTTAGTATAGTGGACTTATTTTTAGTGCTACCTTTAATCTTAATAATAGGAGGCTTGCCTTTAACTCCTAACGGACTAGGGCTTCAAGAAGGAGCTTTTACGTTCTTTCTTAAAAGCATAGGAGCTACTAGTTCATTGGGCCTAGCAGTTGGTTTATTGTTAAGAGCAAAAGTAGTGTTGCTGGCAGGCTTGGGAGGGATTTTATATTTAAGTGAAAAATCTTAGCGTTAATATTATGAAGTTAAAAGAATTGAAGTTTAGTGATTTAAAACTAGATAATTTAAAATTAATTTTTTCAGTTTTTTTACTAACAGTAGTATTTTACTCACTTGATCCTTTAAGTATTTTCTTGGCTTTATTTTGGTTTTCTTTTGCCTTTAAAGAAATTGCTTTGTTACCTTTTTCTGTCTTACTAGCTGTTTTTTGCAGTAATTATATAGATTATAGCTACACATTTATTCTAGATTCTAAGCTTTTATTACCAAGTTTAGCTTTAGCCTTCATATCTTTATATTTAGTTAAAAGAGTTAATTTTTCATTATTTAAATTTTTTATTTTAACTCAATTTTTACTTTGTTTAGTTTTTCTAAACCAAGCTAAATCATCAATGATTATTAGTGATGATCATACGAGTTTTTTTTATAGGTTAATTTTACTAAAAGAACATTTTCCTTTTATTCCTTTTTATAATGTCGAATGGAATGCAGGCTATTCAGCTAGAGAGTTCTTCCCATCTGGAGTGCTGAATGTTTTCTTTGCTAGTTCTCCCTTTGTTTATCTGTTTGATATTGCTAATTATGAAAATACTTACATTTATAATTATATATTACTTTGGTCTTATGTATTTGTTCTTCCATGGAGCATGTATGCAGGTTCTAGGGTTTTTGGATTAAGTAAAACCCAGGCTTTACTTGCAGCAGTTTTATCAATTGGTCCTTCAATGGGCTATTACCAATGGTTATTGAAGTATGGAACGCTTGGGTTTAGTTTTTCTTGTGGGATGTTATTCCTTAGTTTTGCTCTTAGTTATAAGCTTGCATTTGAAAAAAGCTCTTGGCTAACTGTTCTTTTTTTACTGATAAGTTCCTTTTTAACCTTTACCTGGTCTTTATCTGTCTTAGCATTTCTTCCATTAGTTTTTCTTGCACTGTTTAATTTTAAAAAAACACTTCTAAATAAAAAAGTCTTATGTTTTTTAGTGCTTTTTTTAATTATTAATTTACCTTGGATGCTTACGTTTATTAGGGAATCTAAAGTTCTAAGTTTTGTAGGTAAGAATTCTCTACCTGCTGCAGAAGCGGTTGAACATCATTTTTCATTCCTTCAGGCTTTTAAAGATTTTCGCTTAAATTTATTTAAAATTAATCCTCTTTTACCTATCTTTTTTCTTGCAGGTGTTTTCTCCATTACTAAAAAAACAAAAAAGTATTCTATTTTAGCTAGTATAAGTTTTTTACTTTTCTTATGTTTTTTAGGCGAACAAGTTAAGCCTCAACTAGAATTAAAAAGAATGGTGATTCCAGCTTCTTTTTTAATGTGTCCTCTTGCGGCTTTGGGGATAACTAAATGGCTAAACTCTAAGAATCTAATGCTTAAAAATGTAAGCTATTTAACCTTATTTTTTGCTTGTATTTTTACACTAAGCACTTATTTAAAAACATTTTCTAATCAGAGTTATGAGAAGTTCATATTTGCAGATCATTACGTTGATACTTTAGTAGAGTCAATTAAAGAACACGGGGATGAGGATAGAGTTTTTTTTCTAGGTTTTGTTTTGCATGAAATGGGAGCAACTCATTATAAGCTTCAAGATGGGGGACATCTAGCTTATTTGCCAGCATTTACTGGAAAAAAGTTTTATGCTTCTCATTTTTATCACAAGTATTGGTGGAGCGTTGATCCTATTCCTTATGAGTATCGTTCAAGGGGTAAGGAAGGAACAGAAGAGTTTTTAGATTTATTAAATACCTCTCTCATTGTTACGCATGACCTTAAGTGGATACATTACTGCGCATTGCTAAATAAAAAGTATAAAAAGGTATTTGATGCTGGAAGATTTAAAGGATTTAAGAGGCAAGCTACAGGATATTTTTATAAAGGAAGCGGTCAGATAAAGGAATCTAAAGAAGGTTTCTTAGTTAAACCTAAAGAAGAAGAGACGATTTTAAGATTTAGGTATTTACCAAATTTAAAAACAAATTCACATAAAGCAAGTATTAGTCCTTTTCATGTATTTGATGAAGAAATAGGTGTTGGAAAAAGAAAGAAATTTGAATTTATTAATTTGAAAGTCTCAAAAGATCTTATTGATAAAGATGAGTGGATTAAGATTGGTTACTTTGATTAATTATTTTTTTGCTCAATTCCTTAGTTCGATATTATCTAGTGCAACCCAAGTATAGTCATCTACGGTATCTCCGTTATAATCGATATCGAAAAAGTATAGAAATCTAATTTTTTTCAAATTAAAATCTTTTGTAGTATTTCTAATTTTTTCAATGCTTAGTTCTATATTATTCCAACCATAATCTAGTTTAAACTCTTTATTGAATCTATCATCGTAGTTAGTGCAATCTCCATCATCATCAATTCTTAAATTTATTTTTGATCTAATTGGACTATAAATTGCTAAATTTAAATAGTTAAATTTGCTCCAGTCTTTATCTCCTGCAAAGTACTTAGCCCAGTAATCATCATATTGATTTGGAAATATTTTTAAAAAGTAAGTTTTATCCGCATAAACTCTTTTAATGCCTCCTTTCCAAAGTGGCATTTGTTCTTTTTTCTCAAAGTTAGCAAGTAAAGGAAAATTATTTTTTCTCCAATCTATTGCCTTAATTGCTATTGAAGCAGGCTTAAAAGCTACTGCTTGAATTAAAATAAATGAAAGTAGGCCAATCATTTTTAAAAGAGGATTTTTAGTTAATACTAAGCTTGCAGTTACTACCCCTAGATAACCAAGTGTTAAATCTTTCAAACCAGCTGCTCTACCAAATATTGGCTGTATGCCTTCTAGTACTGTTGCAATCAAGAGTGACGCTATAACTACGAGGGCTAATTTGTGGTGGTTTTTGTTGTGATTTTTTAGTGGCCGATAGATTCTATAGATAAATAAAGTGCAGATAAAAAATAGGATTGGGTGGCCAGCATCAAAAAAATACTTCCAAAAAAAATGGTCTCCACCTTTAGGAAAGGGAAATAGAATAGCGAAAATGAAAACAAAGATTAGAGTTTTTTCAATTTTGCCTAATACTATTTGATTACTTAATTCTTTTAAGTGTCGGCTTAGGCTTGTCATCTTTCTTTTTTTTCAAAAATTTATTTTTTATATCTTGAATCTTTTGTTTAGCCATTTCAAGGATTAATTCCTTAGGAAGGTCTTTTTGCCATATCTTTTGCTCTTTGTTTTCATCAGTCATGCCCCAAATTGAGATCCAAGGAATTTCACATCTAAAGTATTCACCGCTGAATTTAAGGTAGACAATTATAGAATCATCATCGTAAGTCATCTCGCCTTCAAATAAGCTACTAACTTTAAGAGTTACTGCATGATTTTTACTGAGATTATTTGGAACGCTTACACCCTCCTTATTGGTGTCAAGATGTAACATCACATGATCTCCAGTAATTATGCTTTCAAAATGTTTCTTTTTAGCGACACTTAGTAAATTCATATAGTATTAGCAAATTTATCAGTGGCTAAAGTAACCCAAATCGATTAAAAAATATAGTGATGGCAATTATAGATGTAGACATAACCGAAGAAACCAAAACAAGATATTTAACTTATGCACTTAGCGTAGTTAGCGCTAGAGCTCTTCCAGATGTAAGAGATGGCTTAAAGCCAGTTCAAAGAAGAATACTTTATGCGATGTTGAATAATCTTCATCTAGCACCTGATAAAAATCATAGAAAATCAGCTGCTGTTGTTGGTGAAGTATTAGCAAGGTATCACCCACATGGTGACTCGGCTTGTTATGATGCCATGGTTAGAATGGCACAAGACTTCAGTCTGCGTTATCCACTTGTTGATGGTCAGGGTAACTTTGGTTCAATGGACGGGGATTCAGCTGCTGCATATAGATATACAGAAGCAAAACTTAAAAAATTTGCATTAGAAGTCATTGGAGATATTGGTCAAGAGACTGTTAGTCTTAGAGATAATTTCGATCAAACTGTGCAGGAACCAATTGTTCTACCTTCAAGGGTTCCTAATTTGTTAGTAAATGGAAGCACTGGAATTGCAGTTGGAATGGCAACAGCTATTCCGCCTCATAATTTAACTGAGGTTATTAAAGCACTTTTGAAGATGTTAGAAGATGATAACATCACTAATTCAAAAATTTTGAGCTATATTAAGGGCCCTGATTTTCCTACAGGCTGTCTAATCATGAATTCCAAAAAGGAATTACAAGAAATTTATAAGACTGGTCGTGGAGCAATTAGAATGAGAGCAGGGCATTCTATTGAGAAAGATAAGTCAAAAAAATTAATCGTAATAAACTCTATTCCTTACAGTATTGATAAATCAGTATTGGTTGAAAAAATTGCAGATTTTATTTTAGCTAAAAAGCTACCTCAAATTATAGATATTAGAGATGAATCTACAACTGATGTAAGAGTTGTAATGGAGTTAGCAAAAGGAGCAGATGAGAAAAATGCATTAGCTTTTCTGTATAAGAACACAACTTTACAGCAAAATTTTAATGTTAATCTAACTGCTTTAGTTCCAACATCAAATGAGTTTGTTGGCAAGCCTCAAAAACTATCTCTTTTAGAAATACTTAAGCAATTTATTAATTTTAGAATTAGAGTTACTAAGTCAAAGTTAGAGTATGAGAAATCAAAGCTAGAACAAAGAGTTCACTTATTAGAAGGTTTAGAAAAAATCCTAGATGTTCTTGATGAGGTTATAAAATTAGTTCGTAAAAGTGATGGTAGGGCGGATGCATCTGCTAAGCTACAAAAAAAGTTTAAGCTTTCTGAATTACAGGCTAATTTTATAGTTGATCTAAGAATCTACCAATTATCAAAAACGTCAGTTTCTGAAGTTACTGGCGAATTGAAAGAAAAAAGAAAAAGAATCTCTGAAATAGATAAAATTCTTAAAAGTAAAAAGAAAATCAAAGCTGAGATTTCTAAAGATTTACTTAGAATTCAAGAAGAATTTGGAGATAAGAGGCGTTGTAAGATTATCTCTGAATATGAAGAACCAGTTTATGATAAAGAAAGCTTTGTTCAACACGAGGATGTTTTTGTAATTGTAACACAAGATGGTTGGCTAAAAAGAATTCGCTCTAGTAACGACCCAAGCACTACGAGAATAAGAGAAGGAGACCAAGTTACCTTTGCTCTTCAAGCTTCTACTAAAGACACTTTAATTTTATTTTCTTCAAAGGGCACAAGTTTTGGTTGTTCTGTTAATGATTTAACTACTACTTCAGGGTATGGGGAGCCCGTGCAGAAATTGTTTAAATTTTCTGATGGAGAAAAAATTTCTTATGCAATGATTCTACCGAAGGTAGCTCAAGGCAAGAAGGCTAGTAAGGAGAAACTAGTCTTTGCAACTGAGAATGGTTATGGTTTTAAGTTTCCTCTTGCTCAGCTAGGTCAGACTAATAAAGCTGGTAAGAAAGTAGCTAAGCCTAAGCCAGGAGATACGCTCTCTAAGGTTTTTGTTGAAGATCGTAGATTTATACTCTGTGTCTCTGAGCAGTCATACGCAGTTCTTTTTTCTAGAGATGATATTCCGGAGTTAACTGGACCAGGTAGAGGAGTGATTATGTCTAAGCTACCAGGTGGAGATAAAATTTTATCTGTTATTTGTTTAGATAAGGGTGATAGTATTGAGATAGAACCTGTAAAAGGGAAAGTTAAAAAACTTTCTTTTTCTAAGATTACTTCTACGGGGAGGGCTAAGAGAGGATTGAAGCTTATAAAAAGAGGGCAGATTAAGTCTGTTAGGAGAGTTGAGAAGGGAGAGAAGAAAAAAGAAGAGAATTTGAGTTTGTTTGATTAAGTTATATAGGCGTAGTTTAGGTATGAAATTTGGCTCATTCTCGCGCCAGTGACAAGCACTGTCAGGCTCCGAGGTTAAATTAAAATTTTCTATATATTTTTTTGAAAAATTTTAATTTAAAATCCGCCAAACTTCACATACCTAAACTACTCGAATTTAAATTTATTGAAGATTATTATTTTTTATGGCGAAGAACAAAAAGAGATATAGTGCAGAGGATATTGAGGTACTTGAGGGGCTTGAGCCGGTTCGGAAGAGGCCTGGGATGTATATTGCGGGGACGGATACTCCTGCTGGGTTGCATCAATTAGTTTACGAGATTTTAGATAATAGTGTTGATGAGGCGATGAATGGGCATGCTTCTGAGATTAAGGTTGTGCTTCATAAGGATGGGCAGAGTGCTACTATTTCAGATAACGGGAGGGGGATTCCTGTTGATAAGCATCCTAAGTTTAAAAAGCCAGCACTAGAATTAATTTTAACTACTTTGCATGCTGGTGGTAAGTTCTCTGATAAGAACTACAAAACTGCAGGTGGGCTGCATGGGGTGGGTAGTTCTGTTGTTAATGCTCTTAGCTCTGAAATGATAGCTAGAGTTACTCGAGATGGGAAAAGATATGAACAGAAATTCTCTAGAGGAGTAGCAAAATCTAAATTAAAAACTATTGCAAAGTCTGCAAGAGGTAGTGGGACTGAAATATTTTTTAGGCCTGATGATGAGATATTTTCTAAGTTAGATTTTAACCCTAAAAAAATTAGAGAAACAATTCAGATCAAAGCTTATTTAAATCCTGGGCTAAAGCTTTCTTTTAAAGATGAAACTTCAGGTGGTAAGGCAGAAGAGTTCTTTTATCAAGATGGAATAGTTTCTTATTTAAAACAAATTTTAGAAGAGAAAAAAGCAAAGATTATCGGTGGGGAGGCCTTTGCAATCGAAAAGTCTGATAAAATAGATGTTTCAGTTGCCCTTGCTTGGACTGAATCTACTAGTGATAATTTCTTTTCTTACGTAAACGGGATTTATACTGTTGATGGCGGTTCTCATGAGAACGGCGCAAAAGCTGGAATAGTTAAAGCAGTTAGGAATTATATAAATGTTCATGGAATAAACCTTAAAGGAACTAAACTTACTGCGGATGATATTAGGGAAGGTATTACTTGTTTAGTTTCTGTGCGTTTACCGGGGGATAAATATCAACCACAGTTTCAAGGGCAAACAAAAAGTAAATTAAATAATCCAGAAATTGCCCCCTTAGTTGAATCTGCTCTTAAGCAATTGGAACAAGAGTTAAATCAAAAACCTAGTGTTTCAGAAAAAATTATTAATAGAGTTATTCTTTCTGCAAAAGCTAGAGAAGCCTCTCGTGCTGCAGCTCAAAGCGTTAAAAGAAAAATAGGTATAAGTCACAGATTAACACTGCCTGGAAAGTTAGCAGATTGCCAAAGTAGGAAGTCTCAAGATACTGAACTTTTAATAGTAGAGGGGGATAGTGCTGGTGGAAGTACTAAGCAGGGAAGAGATCGTAAGATTCAAGCAGTGCTACCGCTAAGAGGTAAAGTAGTTAACTCAATTTCTAACTCGGCGAGTAAAGTTTTAGGCAATAAAGAATTAACAAATATAATCTCTGCTCTTGGAACTGGAGTAGGCGAGGATTACAATCCTGCAAAGCTTAGATATGGAAAGGTTATAATTTTAACTGATGCGGATGCGGATGGAATGCATATTGCAACTTTACTATTAGCTTTTTTCTTTACTCATTTAAGAGGGCTAATTGAGCAAGGAGCTCTTTATTTAGGAAAGCCACCTTTATATGGAGTATTTCCTAAGGGTAAAAAAGAAAAGATCTGGATTTATAGTGATGAAGAATTAGCAGCAGTTATAAAAAAGAAAAAACTTAAGAATCCAAGAATAGTTAGGTATAAGGGTTTAGGAGAGATGAATCCTGATACTTTAAATGAGACTACATTAGATCCTAAAAAGAGAAGTCTTTTGCGTGTTGCTATAGATGATGAAGAGTCTGTTACTGAATCTTTTCAAGCTTTAATGGGAACAGATGCTTCTACTCGTTATAAAATGATATGTGATAGTGCGGATAGTTTAGAGTTAGACTTGTAGAGTCTTTTCTAGTTCTTCATAAAAAGATTTATGTTCTAAACAATTCCCTAGCTCTTTTTTGAATTTCTTCATTAGAGACTTCTTCTAGAACTTGACGAAATGACCAACGGTAACCAAAAGGATCTTTTACTGCACCAACCCGAACTCCAAAAAAATAATCAGCTGGCTCAAGCACTTTCTCAGCTCCTGCACTAATAGCTTTTTGAAAAGATTGATCGCAATTTTCTGTTAGAAGAACAAATAGGCATGGGGCAACTTTGCCTTCGTCGATAGCTTTAGCGCTCCAGTCTTCAGATTGGTCGGAAATAAAGACTCTAGTGTCTTTAATCATAAACTCAGCATGAGCAATGCCTCCATCTGGAAGTGGAATTCTGTAAAGCTCTTTGGCGTCAAAAGCTTTTTCATAAAAACTAATCGCATCAGCGGTATTTTTTACAGTAAGGGATATGGAGATAGTTTTTTCAATTGAGCTCATAAGTTTCCTAGGTATTTTTTAGTAATTTGCTATACGAAGGCGTTTAAATCAAGTGAGGTGACTGTTAATCTTTTATCTTTATGTAATTGTGATTATTTATATGTAATAATGGAAGGGCTAACTAAATAAGTTATCTTTTTAATACTTTGCTTAATCTTCTATTTGCTTGCTGTAAGAAGCCAAAACCAATATCTTCGATTCTGCTTGAGACGATTTCTATAATGATAATGTCTTTTTCTAAAAGATTATCAACCCATTTAGATTCCAAAGAGTTTATTTTTGTTGTTTTTTTAGAGGGGTATTTAAAATTTCTAGAGTTGTAGTAAAACATATCTCTTTTTTTATAAACTTTATGTCGATCGAAGTAATTAAGTAGGGCCCAAGAATAGCTATCTCCAACTATTAAAACATTTGGTAGAGAGGCATCGTATCTATTAATGGTCTTGTCCTTGGGGTATAGAGTTTTTTCATAAAAGCGTTCAGGAAACCAAATATTTGTAAGATCAGACAAGTCTCTTTCAGCTACCAGAGGTTCATTAAGCCAAGTTAAAGGTTCACAGGTAAAAGAACGGATTTTTCTTTCTAAAAGAACCGCAGCTTTCTTAAGTATTTTTTGTCCAACAATACAAGCACCATATGCATTCCAATGAGCACTACTTTTTGCGAATAATGGTGCTGAATTTTTTTTAGCATGCTCTATGAATAATTTTTCAGTATCAATAATTTCTACTTTGCTGCCCTTTAGTAGGTTAAGTAGTCTTTCTTTTTTTGATGCTTGTCTTTTCTTGTTTTTAAGAACATGTTTTTTAGGAATATATTCAGGATATATCTCAGCTTTACTAGGAGCTATCACTACTAGGAGTGCTTTTCCTAGTTTTTTTAGGTGTCCCTCTAGCTGTATTAAACTTTCGGCGCTCCACCTTAAGCCTGCTTGGGTAGATGGGGTTAAACGATTATATGCTTTTAGATATAGTTTTTCATAAAGATAGTTGTTTTTACCTAGTATGATTTTTGACTCATAAGAAGATGAGATTTGATTAAATAGACTTAAATTGATTTGGTTATCGGTTTTTATTAGCTCCGCTCTAAAGCCAATATTATTTGAGACATGCTCAGTCAAATAATTCTGAAAAGAGCCATTAAGCAAGGTTGAAATTTTAAATTCTTCTTTGGCTTGTTTTTCTTCTGAGCCCTTGATTGATTGCTCGTTAAAGATTTTCCATCTCATTTGTATACTAGGAAAACTAATGATTAGAAAGAAAATACAAATAAATATAAAATCAAATTTATTTTTCATTAGAATCTAAAATATATAAAAGGATTGAAACTAGTGTTGGTAAGAGTGCAAAGTGAAACTGTTAGAATTAATATTGAAAGTATACCTCTGATTACTTTTGTAGAATTTTTTTTTGATAAGTTTCTATGTCCTTCATAAATCTTTCTAAAAGAGCCTATTAAAGGAGAAAAACTTAGTAAGCTAGCCAAGCAAAAAATATAAAATTCTCGATTTTCTAAAGCTGTAAAAAATATGGCTTTAGTTTCGGGAATTTCACCATATTTTATAAACAGCATGCTAGATAGATAAGCCAAGCCAAGATTTAAATTTTCAGCTCTAAAGAAAACCCAACTAAAAACTACAATAATGAAGGTAAATAAAACATTTACTATTTTAGGGATTTTATTTGAAAGTTTAATCCAAAAAAGTTTATCACAAATGAGAAAGAAACCATGATATATCCCCCAGATAATAAAAGTCCAACTAGCACCATGCCAAAGTCCTGATAAAATAAAAACAAGCCAAAGGTTTAAAAATGTTCTTTTATTTGAAAATCTATTTCCACCTAAAGGTATATAGAGATATTCCTTCATCCAGTTTGAAAGTGAGATATGCCATCGTCTCCAAAAATCAGTAATTGTAGTGGAAATATATGGAGCATTGAAATTTTCTAAAAATGTATAGCCCATCATTCTGCCTAAGCCTATTGCCATATCTGAATATGCAGAAAAGTCGAAATAAATCTGATATGCGTAACAAATAGCACCAAGCCAAGCATTTTCTGGTGATAACTGAGTGTGATTTAAGGAGAATAATTTATCAGCAACATTACCCATAGAGTTAGCAATTAGTATTTTCTTCCCTAGGCCAATACAGAATCTGTATATTCCGTAAGAAATATTATCTAAGTTAATATCAGGCTTGCTAAGTTGCATTGCTATGTCATGGTAGCGAACTATCGGTCCTGCAATTAACTGTGGGAAGAGAGCCACGTAGAGAGCGTACTGAGTAAAAGATTCACTAATCTTTGTTCGAGTGCGGTAAACATCAACAAGATAACTTATTTTTTGAAACGTGAAGAATGAAATTCCAATAGGAAGGGTTATTTTACTCCATGTAAATGGAGTAAAGCCTAAATTTGTCCATATATAATTAACTTCTGAAAGAAAAAAATTTGCATATTTAAAATAAATTAGAAAACCTAAATTGAGTGATATTCCAAAAAGTAAATATATTTTTGCCTTAGGGTCTTTTGCAAATTTTTTACTGAGATTAAAATCTATAAATGAACTTGCTATTAAGAAAAAAACTATCTTTGGACTGCCCCATGTATAAAAAAAGTAACTTCCGAATAGTGCCCATAAATTCTTGTATTTTTTAGGAGATAAATAGTAAACGAGAAAGAAGCAGGGGATAAAAAAACAAATGAATATTAAAGAACTAAAGATCATCTTTATTCTTTATACTGTAAACGGTTTAGTTTATCGATGTTTTTTGTTGCAATAGTTTTTTATAGATTCTAGCTTAAGATTTTTGAGCTAGAATCTCTAAAGATCTAGCCACTACAGCCATGCCTAATTTAATTCTATCAATGCCGAAATGTTCATTTGGGGCGTGGATGTTGTCATCTGGAAGTCCGTAGCCAAATAAAACTGTTTTTGCATCAGCTGCTATTGCTAATTGTTCAGCAATAGGGATGCTTCCACCAGAAAGAATATATTTTGTTTCATGTCCGCTTACTTCTTCGAAGGCTTGAGCTACTGCTGCAACTCCTGAAGTTTCAATTGGAGATCTTAGAGCTGCTCCTTCTCCGTCTGCATGAATGGATACTTCCATGCCTTCTGGAATTCTACTTTCAATGAATTTAACAACAGAAGCGGTTATTTTATCAGGGTCTTGGCTCGTA
Source organism: uncultured Bdellovibrionales bacterium (assembly GCA_964408435.1). Taxonomy (GTDB): domain Bacteria; phylum Bdellovibrionota_C; class UBA2361; order SZUA-149; family CAYOZL01; genus CAYOZL01. Next base: position 49,177 of record CAYOZL010000005.1, read on the forward strand.
ACTAGTCTGCATGAGACTTTTGCAATAGCTTTTGCAGGTATTACTGTTTTAAATCCTTCTCCTGCGTAGCCTCCACTAATGCCGTTAATTTCTAAAGTAGGTCTAATCCATGAAGATTCTAAGGCACTAAATTCCTTTTCTCCCCCATTAGGTAGACCACCAAAAAATTCTTTGTATTCTTCTAGGTCGAATTCTAGGTCTAATTTGGATCTTTCTTCATCACTAATAGTATCTACATCATCATAGAAATTAGGAATTGTAATTTTACCATCTTTATCTCTCATTTCACCAAGGATACTTACTAGTGCATGTAAAGGATTATAAGCGACTCCACCGTGTGTTCCAGAGTGAAGATCTGTCTTAGAACCTGTTAGCTCAATGCTAAAAGTGCAAATTCCTCTAATTCCTAGAGTTACAGCAGGTCTGTCCATGGCATGAATGCCTAAATCTACTACATAAAAGTGGTCTGCTTTTAAATCTGAAGATTTCTGCTTGAGTAATCCTTTCAAGGCACTGCTGCCGCATTCTTCCTCACCTTCAATACAAACTTTTAAATTAACCGGTAATTTGCCATCTCTTTTCATTAGAGCTTTTAGCGCAGATAAAACGTAAAAGGCTTGTCCTTTATCATCCATTGCTCCTCTAGCATAAATTTGACCATCTCTAATTTCTGGTTCAAATGGAGGGCTGTCCCAAAGTTCGATTGGGTCTACTGGTTGAACATCGTAGTGAAAATAAATAAGAACAGTTGGGAGTTTAGGGTCGGTTTTCTTACTTTGAGCAAAGACAATAGGATGCCCTTCACTTTCCCAAAGTTCTACACCCATTCCTATTTCTTTAATATAATCAACTAACCAGTTAGCGCAGTTAGTAACTTCTGATTTATATTCAGGGTCAGTGGATATACTTTTGAATTTTAGAAAAGTGATAAAATCTTCTATTAGTTCTGATTTGTGTTCTTCAAAAAAATCTGTGAAATATTTTACGTTATCCATCTTTTATTTGCTTTTTATTTATACTGTTATTTATCTTATTTCTAATATCTAGAACTTTATCATTAATTTTATTATGTGACTCCGTTTTTATAAACAATAACCAGCTGAGCCAAAAGAAAAAATTTGTTGTAGCGAGTAAAAAATAGGATTCATGAGTGTAATATAGCTTGTTTGCAAATACAGAGAATGAAACTAAGAGTAAGGGAGTTAGCTTGTCTGTCTTGGTGACGTAAGCTAAGTAGACAAAAAAGCAGGTGATAGCAGAAGCAAAATAGAAACTAGAATATTGCAGAAGCGTAGCAAAAATAAAGATTCTAAATAGTAATTCTTCAAAAGCGCAATTAAATAAGGCTTTATTGAAAATTTCTTTAGTCTCATTACTAGAGAAGAAAAGCTTAAATTTATTTAGGTATTTATCTTTATATATTAAAATTAAAACTAGATGGGTTGAGCAAACAAAAATAAAAGCAAAAACAGAGCAGATTAGACCTTTAATAAAATTTAAACCACTGGCCCTTACCCCAACATCAAATTCTAAATAATTTGTTAAAATAAATGTAGCTACAATACTTATAAGTAGAATAGGTAAATAGTTTTTAGTTTTGTATAACATTAGCTAGAAATTACACCGATTATTTAATAATTTCAGGAAATTTATTTTTTAGCATATCTAAAGCTTTAATATATGCATCTTTTTTAAATCCAGATACTCTTAATTTAAATTCTTCAGAATTAACCCAAGTACTCGAGATAAACTCTTTATCAATAGCTTTTTCAAAATCTACTTTACCTATCAAGTTTGCTAAAAAGTATGTTTGTTCTTGGCCGATGTATCCAAATTTTCTTGCATGCTCAGGCCAGTCGTAACAAATGCTATTTTCTAATTGATGAATTAGCTCAATATCGTTTGTGCCAATTTCTTCTTTTAGCTCTCTAAGTAAAGCGTGCTCGAGGTCTTCTCCTGCATCAACTCCTCCTTGTGGGAGTTGCCAAGTTTTATACTCATCGCTTCTTTGACAAAGTAGTATTTGTCCTTTGTCATTTAGCAAAAAAGCCGCAACATTTTTTCTATATCCACCCACATTTACACTATACAGTAATATCTACACTTGATAAATATCTTAGTCTTAGTCTTAGTCTTAGTCTTAGTCTTAGTCTTAGTCTTAGTCTTAGTCTGGTATTGCTATATCCCCAACCTCATTCTATATTGAATTCATATGCAAAAACACAAGCTTTCAAACGGCGTAACAATCCTAGCTGATCAAGATAATCGTTTCTCTTCAGTAGGTTTTGCAATTAGTCTTCACGGTGGCCTCAGGTCTGAAAGTATAGAAACAGCCGGCATCACCCATTTAACCGAGCATCTAGTATTAAAAAAAACAAAGTCAAAGTCTGCAAGACAAATTGCAGAATACGTAGATTTATTAGGAGGGGATGTAAACGCGTTTACTGATGCGGATTCAATGTGTTTGTACGGGTATGTTCAAAAAGACGATACAAAAAAAATAATGGATTTTTTTGCGGAGCTTCTTTTTGATCCAGATTTTTCTCAAAAAGATCTAGCGATAGAAAAAGAAATAGTTAGACAAGAAATTCTTGACTCTGAAGATGACCCAGGTGAGGTTAACTATAATTTATTTTGTAAGTATTTTTGGCCAAACTCCCTTCTTGGTTTGCCAGTATCAGGAGATATTAAAAATTTAGAAACATTTTCCTACGGGGATATCTACGAACGCTTACAATCTTTACTTCAAGGGGATAAGATTACAATTGTAGCTAGTGGAGCAGTTTCGCTAGAAGAAGTAGTTGAGTATGCCGAGAAGAATTTTAGTCATTTAGTAAAAGGGAAGCGGGCAGAATTTGTAACTCCTGATACTTCTTTAGGTGTGTATGCAATTCAAGAAAAATTTTCACAAGTTCACTTTTCTTTAGGTTGTAGTGCTCCTGGAATGTTAAGCGATCGTTTTGATGCTGCAGTTGTAGCAAGTGCTATTTTAGGAGGTGGTATGTCTTCAAGATTATTCCAGGCTCTTAGAGAAGATAATGGTTTAGTTTATGATGTAGGAGCGGCGCTAGATTTTAACAAAGATACTTCTGCTTTAATTATTTCAGGAGCGTGTGAAAATAGAAATTTAGCGCAAGCTCTAGAGCTGATAAGTGGGGAAATTTCTGAATTCAAAGCAGAGAAGCTTGATACTGATGAAGTTGAGAGAAATATACAATCAATTAAATCTCAAATGTTAATTGAATTAGATTCTGTGCAATCTAGAATGTGGAGAATGCTTGAGTCTGAATATGTATATGGAGAGTTAATTTCAATTAAGGATCAAATTGCTAAATATGAGAGGTTAACTCTTAAAGATTTAGAAGAAGAGAAGTTAAAGATACTTAGTAATTTTTTACTTGTTTTAACTGGTGATGTGGAAGGCTATGAGCCTGAGGTGGGTTTGAAGCAATTATGTGGTTTATAAAGTATAGTTTTTAGTTTGTAATTTTTTAGTGGGTTTCATTCCTTAACCTTTGAAAGTATAACCTTTTAGGCTCTTCGTCTGATTGCTGCTGCAAGTTTTTCTGCTCTGATTGCTTTTTCTCTAACCAGTCTGTAGCGTCTAGCATTTTGGTCAGCATGTTTTGGATTGCTTTTTCCTTGACGAATTTTTTTGATTTCTTCAGCTGCTTCGATAAGAGCATCTAGCGTTGCATCGGCTTCATCATATAGGCATGGGACACTTTTGTTTTTGAAACCGTCTTTTACTGTGCTTACAAGTCTGAAATCCTCTGTGATTCTGAATTGAATTGGAAGTGAAGGGTTGCGTTCATAGTATTGATTTATCCACTTTATTAAAGTGCTGACAGCGCTTCTTAGAGCTGAATTGAAACCATCTTTCTTTCCGCCATGCTCTTTTAAATAGGCTTTTGCTAGGGCCCTCACTCCTTTTTCCTTGATATCCATTCTTCTAAAGAGCAAGTTTAGTAAAAGCTCTTTTTTGATTCTTGTTTGCTGAGACTTATTGTAGTGAGCAAAAAGCCAGTCCAGAAGTTGTTCAAAATACTCTCTGCGCTCATTCATAGCTATTGTCCTTAAAATTAATTCTATCCGTAATTTTTGGGAATGAAATCCCACTAAGGAATTTAGTGAGACTTTAAATCTTTGTTTTCTCTATCTTAGAAGTTAAAGAGCAATTGATGATTAATAGTATGTGCATATAGTCTCAAAAGCAAATTTATAGTTGTCTCTAGTGAATAAGCAAAGTAATTTAGTTTTAAGCATAGTGTATATTTTTAAAAGCTTAAGCATTTCAGAGGTTCATTGAAAGATAAAATATTTGTATTAGACACATCAGCAATCATCTCCTTAGTTCAAGATATCACCACAGTTAGAAGTGGAAAAGCACCTGGTTTTGCAGGAGTGTTAGGAGATAATGAAATAATAATTCCTAGAGTTGTAATTGATGAACTTGATGGCCTTAGAAAAAGTGGTGGAGATAGAAGCAAAGCAGCTTCTGAAGCTGCAAGACAATTAGAGAACTATTGTAATGCAGGGACTTTGATTGATGGTGTTGAGACTGAAAAGGGTGGTTTGCTAAGAATAGTCCCACGTCCGAGTAATCAAAAGATAATCGCATTAGAGTTAACCCCTGGAATTGCTGATCATGAGATCTTAGTAACAGCAATTGAAATAGAGGATAACCTTAAGGCAGAAAGTCGTGAGGCGGAAGTAAAGTTAATTACACAAGATAGAGTTCTTAGAGTTTTAGCAAGAAGCATCTACGGAGTGGCAGCAGAGGAATTGAGATCTGTTTGGGTTCCTGATTATGAGAAAAATTCTGGAATACATAAAATAGAGCTTGATGCTGCAGAGATAGAAAAAATTATTGAGCAAGGTTATTATGAGTTGGAATCTGAGCCTTCAGTTAACCAGTTTTTTCATATTGTAGATAAGGATAACACTGATGTTCATTATTGTTATGCAATGTCTAGAGAGCAATCTAGTAAGAAAATAGAAGTACTTGATAGAACAAAAATAGATTATCTTAAAGTTGCAGGTGAGGTCTTACCTAAAAATGTAAGACAAAAATTTTTACTATGGACTTTAATGGGCTGTGGTGAGCCTGATCCAATGAGTAAAGACGGTGTGAGGCTAATTACAGTTTCTGGGCCTGCAGGAAGTGGTAAGTCTTTTTTAACTTTAGCGGCAGCTTGGGAAAGGTTAGAAAGGGGACATTTTGAAAGAATTATTGTAACTCGTGCAATGGTAGACGTTGGAACTTCAATGGGTTTTTTGCCTGGAACACTAGAGGAAAAATTAAAACCATGGGGTGGTCCAGTTGAGGATAATTTAAGAGCTATTGTTCAAGTGCCATCTCCTGATGAAGGCCGCTCTGGTAAAAGAGGGATGCAAAGAGGATCTAAGACTTTTGATGCTAAGTCTTGGTTGGAAATGGAAGACCGTCTAGAGTTAGTTCCTTTGACTTATATTAGAGGAAGAACTTTTAGAAGATGCTTTGTGATTTTAGAAGAAGCGCAAAACATTGAGCGTGGACCTTTAAAAGTTTTACTTACTAGGTTAGGTGAAGGCAGTGTTGTGGTTATTCTTGGAGATACCAGCCAGATTGATAATCAATTTTTAAGTAGAAGAAATAACGGATTGTTACATGCAATAAACGCATTTAGAGATTGGCCACAAGCAGTACATATTAACTTAAAGAGAATTGTTAGAAGTGACCTAGCAGAGGCTGCGACATTAAGGCTTTAGTTTTATTATGGTTTTTGTTATAAAGTTTTTCTAGTTATTTTCAAGTAAACATTTATTATTGTTTATTCGTCTAAAAAACAGGGAAGTTTAAATTAAAAGAGAATTAAAAGAGTATGATTATGAAAAACAAATTAAAAATTATTACAGTGTTGTTACTATCTGCGTCTTGTTCTCAGCCGATTTCAGGCATAGCAAAAGGTGCTCTTACTGGGACTGCTTTAGGGGCAGGAACTGGAGCAATTATTGGGAGTCAGTCAGGAAACGCAGGTCCTGGTATTGCGATTGGAGCAGGACTTGGTGCATTGGGTGGAGCGATCTTAGGTAACACTTCAGATACTAATGATGCTGAGAGAAGGAAGTTAGAAGAGCAACAAGCTCGTCAACAGCAAGAACTAGAGCGTCAAAGAAGAGAAATCGATGACCTTAGAAGACAAGGTAATGATAGCTATAGAGGAAGTACAAATAGTAGTGGAAGTTACAACTCAGGTAACTATAGCGGAAAAGATTACTACTAGTAGTGAGATTGAAAAGTGAGAGCTTAATAAATCTCTTGCTTTAGCTTCTTAGCCATCGCTAAAACAGTATCAATATAGGATTCGGATCTGTTATAGCCCCATATAGATTCTTTATTTACTTTGCTAAGTAGTGGACTGTTATTATCCCAGCCATGCTCTAGTAAGTAGTTTGCAATACTGTGAATTGCATCAACTGGATTATGCGGGTCTACTAATCCATCATGATCTGCATCTATTCCAAATTTAAATACATTGCCAGGTAAAAATTGAAAGAATCCAACTGCTCCTGCATGAGAGCCTTTAATATCAAGAGGGTGTTTATTAAGAGTTTTAGCAAGTTTTATTGTTGCTATAGCATGAGGTAGGAAGCTAGCTTCTAACCATTTTGCTCTAGCAAGCACATCTTTATAATGTGCATTGGGGTCTTGGTTCTTTTTTATCTTCTTTAAGTTCTTAATTATAACCTTAGGTTGAGCTAAGGAAGCAACTCTAGCAAGTCGATAAAAAACTCTACTTCTCCCAGTAAATCCCCCACAAGAAGTTTCAACTTGTAAAATAGATAGTATTACTTCTGGATTAACATTAAATTTTTTAGAGGCTTCTAGGAATACATTTCTATGTTTATTGTAAAATTTTAAAGCATTTTTTCTGTTTTTTAAGGAATTATGTTTTCTATATAAGCTTTTTGATTCTTTAGGTTTAAGTTTAAAGTATACAGTGTTGTATTCTAACATTCTCTTATCAACGATAGTTTCAAATGCAGTATTAGAATTTACACCGTTTTCTACCAGCAGTTTATAGAAATGGTCCCAACCTTTTAAGTTGATGTTGGTTCTAGTTGTATTTGAAGCTACGGGACTTGGCTTATTGTTTTGAGCTGTAGAGCAGGAAATGAAAAGTAGTAAAACTAATAATATGCGCATAATTAAACATAGCATTAGTTCAGATTATCATTCAATCGATAGTTGAGTTGTTAGAAGGATTAAGTGTTATTAAATCTTAGACTATATGGGTCGTGCTCAAGATTTTTAAGTAATTCTATTGTCTCTTTAACGCTTTGTTCAATATCGATTTCGGATTTGAATCCTACTAGCTTTTCTATTTTTGCACAGCTTAATCTATAACTAGTTAAATCAGGTTCTTCATCTAACATTGTCACCTTTGTCTCAGGTAAGTGAGTTTTAACAATATTTGCTAATTGATTTAGTTGTAAATTTTGATCTGAGTTACCAAGATTAAAAATTTCTCCGCTAATCATATTTTGATGGGCACTTAGACATGACAGTATTGCCCTAGCTACGTCGTTTACGTGAATAAGAGACCTTACTTTTTCAGGGCTATCGATTGTAATTTCTTTTTTGCAATAAGCATCTCTAACCATACCATTTAAAACTAAATCAAAACGCATCCGAGGAGATGCACCGTGACAAGTTGCTATTCTTAACGCAGTAGGATGAAAAGACCTGTTTCTTGCATTAATTATTCTTTCTTCTAGTCTTAATTTTAATCTAGAGTAAAGACTTACAGGTTCTGGAATACTGGTTTCATACATTAAACCATTTTGAAGGCCGTAAATGCTATTTGTTGAACTAAAAATAAATCTACTCACGCCATGTTCTATCGCGGCATCTAGCACTGATGTGGAAGCTAGAAAATTAACAGTTCTAGTATCTTTGCAGTCGTTATCTTTAGCTCTATGCCCAATAATTGCAGCAAGTAGAATTACTGCATCAGCTCCGTTAATTGCACTAGAGACACTTCTAGTGTCACAAATATCAGCTTCTATGATTTCTAAGTTCTTAGACTTTATTCTCTTTAGGCCAGAATCACCAAATAACATATTGTCAAAAACTTTAACTTTAAAGTTTGCTTCAATAAGCATTGGAACTAAAACAGAGCCAATATACCCGGCTCCACCAAATACTACTACTTTTGAGTCTTGAGCTAACTGCATAGTGTTTCTATAGCATTTTTAAGAATTAGATGTCCTGCAAAGTCTTTTAATGTCATTAATGATTCAGGATGAAATTGTACCGCGGCAATTGGTAATTCCTTGTGCTTAATCGCCATTGGTATTTCTTTACCTTCAAACTCACAACTAGCAATAACTTCTAAACATTTAGGAACAGCCTCTAAGTACAAGCTGTGATATCTTCCTGCTTCAAATTCGCTTGGAAGCTTATCAAAGATTTTGTTTTTATTATGTTTTATTAAGGAACTTTTACCATGAAAAGGAATTGGAAGTTGAGCAAGCTTTGCACCAAAGTGTTGGCCTATTCCTTGCATGCCTAAACAAACTCCAAAAGCAGGTATTTTTCTATTACAGATTTCTCCTACTAGCTCCGGGATTTTGAATTCTTCAGGAGTTCCAGGGCCAGGGGAAAGTAATACTAAGTCAGGCTTTATTTGGTCTAGCAAATTAATATCAAAAGCTTTATTACTTGAGCCTGCTCTTACAGTGATAACCTCAGCTCCTAGTTGTCTTACATAGGATGCAAGGTTATGCACAAAACTATCTTTACAATCTACGAAAAGTATTTTTTTCTTTTTTCCAAAAATTTTTAAATTAAAAAGATTTTTTTCGTTATTGGCGATATCTTTTTTAGCAGTATCATTCTTAGTAGTGTCTTTTTTGGTGCTTGCAAGTGCAGCTAAAAACGCAGCTGATTTTGTTCTTGTTTCTTGCTCTTCAAGCTCTGGATTAGAACCATGCAATAAAGTAGCACCTGCTCTAGTTTGGGCTCTGCCGTCTTTTATGTGAGCAAAGCGTATAGTTATTCCAGTATTCACATCTCCATTAAAGCTTAAAAATCCCACAGCTCCAGAAAACCAGTTTCTAGGTGAGTTTTCTAAGTTCTCTATTGTTTGCATTGCTGCTGGTTTAGGAGCACCAGTAACTGTGCAAGCCCACATATGAGTTTGAAAAGCATCTAAGCCATCATAGTCATTAGTTAATGTGCCTTCTAGGTGATCTACTGTATGAATTAAATGAGAGTAGAACTCTAGCTGTCTTCTGCCAATTACCTTTACGCTTCCGGGTATGCAAACTCTAGCCATATCATTGCGATCAACGTCAGTGCACATAGTAAGTTCTGATTCTTCTTTTTTTGAGCCAAGTAGTGCAATTACTTGGTCCGCATCTTCAATTGCACTTTGACCTCTTCTAACCGTTCCTGCGATTGGGCAAGTTTCATATCTTCTGTCTTTAACTCTTACGTATATTTCAGGCGAAGCTCCAACTAAAAGTTCAGTGCCAAAGTTCAGTAAGAACATATATGGGCTAGGGTTTATTTCAGTAAGTCTTTTAAATAAGTCGCTAGGTTTAGAGTCGAATTTAGTGCTAAAGCTTTGAGAAAGCACTACTTCAAAGTAATCTCCTTTTTTTGTGCCTTCAATTACTTCTTTAACCTTATTAGCAAACTCACCATCTTCATGATCAGTTTGAACTTCATCGTTACCTTTACCGCTTGCAAGTAGGTAGTCTTTTCCGCCCGCTTCTAAGTTCTTGGTGTTTCCAAGTGGTGTATCTAAATTTATATTATATTGAGTAGCGTTCTCTAGTTTTCTATCAATTACAAGTATTTCTAGTGGAAGAAATAATCTACAGTCTGCTTGTTCAGAGTCTCTAGTAAGTTTTATATCTAAAGTTTCAAATTGCTGAACTAAGTCATATCCAAATGCCCCGTAAAGGCCAAAGTGAGGAAATTCTTTAATACCGAGTATAGAATTGATTTCTCTAAAAATACTAAAAATAGAAGCTTGTCTAGATCTTAGTTCTTCAGAGAAAAAACCTTCAGGCGTTTTTAATTCACCTGTAATAGAAGATTTTTCTAGTTCTATTTTGTTAATATGCGAATGTTTTTCTAGAGCAGGAAATATCAGTTGTAATATTCCAGCTCCTTGTTGATTAAGAGCATTGAAACTAAAATTTCTGTTTTTAGAGCTAAATTCAATTGCGGGATCTAAAAACGCAATATCCCATCTAGAGTGACGCCCAGGGTATTCAAAACCACTAGAGAATATTCCAGCTTTTCGATTGTTAGCACTTTCGATAATGCTAAGTAGCGCATTATCCGATTCTAACTCTTTTGAATCGACACTGACTTCAAGGCCAGAGGCTGTTTTATATTTTTGTATAGTATCCATTATTCATGAGAGAAATAGCAGATATGCCCATAACAGTATAGTTTCTAGGCCTTATTAAGGTTTTCTAAAAACTCACTGTGTTCTTTCTTTAAAAGCTCTACAGCTTCTTCAGGGGTATCTACTAGGTGCACCCATCTAAGCTCATGTTCACTTACTAAACCATTTTTAACTTGATTTTCTTTTACCCAATCAATTAAGCCACTCCAAAACTTTTTTCCAACTAGGATTATTGGTCTTTCTTCGATGTGACCAACTTGAATGAGTTGCCAACTAAAAAATAGTTCTAAAACTGTGCCAATTCCACCATGAACAACTATGATTGCATGCGATAGTCTCATAAAATCATCTAATCTTGATGAGAATCTTCTGTGGTGATGTTGAACATCTAGGTGCTCACTTGGCTCTTCTTCAAATTTATTTAGTTCAATTGTAATTCCATAAGACTTACTTTGTGTGCCGAATTCTTCTTGTCCATCTTGCACACCTTTATTCGCAGCCTCCATTAATCCTGGACCACCACCAGTTAATACATCTATACCAAGTTTTCCAAGAGATTTAGCTAGATTGTAGGTAGTTTTGTAATCTTCATCCTCTGGCTTAATTCTCGCACTTCCAAAAATAGAAACTCTATAGTGATTATTAGTGTAGTTCTCTAGCTCTATTTCTAACATTCTAGATCTTTCTCTAAGAGCTTTTAATCTATCTGTTAATCTATTTCTTCTAGCTTTTTCTAATTCTTTTTTTTCTTCTTCTTTAGACACTTCTTTTATTTTTCCTTAAATTTCTTTTTTACTAGTCTTCTTTACTGTCTTTTTTAAATCTTTCTTTTAATATCCTAGCCCAGCTCTCCCAACCAGGAGCATCTTTTCTTTCGTCGATCATCTTTTTTAATTCCCGATCTTCGTCTCCAGGATGATTCTCAGATATTTGTTCTAGTAATGTTAATGAATTATGTAAATAATTTAATACTTTTGCTAAATCCTCATTATTTATATTTTCTATTGGAGATTCTTTTTGTCTAATAAATGCTCTCTCGCAAGCTTTGCCCAGTTCAATATTTGCCTCAAGTAATTCACCTATTTCTTGATGTCTAATTGATTGAGATCTTAATCTTGGATTATGATGAGGTTGAAAGTATTTATATAAATCCATGTGCCTATGATTATTTACTTTTAAGCATTGAAATACAAGTTTTTTATAGTCTTTCCACACCTGTTAAGTAGGAATATTAGTACTAAATTGCACTATTTCCTTTAGACGCATATATACTGTTGTAATGGATAAAGAAACTCTCAAATTAACAGCAAACACAATTAGAATTTTATCAGCAGAAGCAGTGCAGAAAGCTAAGTCTGGTCACCCAGGTATGCCAATGGGAATGGC
>CAYOZL010000005.1:61071-67109 GCA_964408435.1 uncultured Bdellovibrionales bacterium
AAAGTTTGGTGCTTTACTGGAGATGGTTGTTTGATGGAGGGAGTTAGTGCTGAATCAAGCTCTCTTGCAGGACATCTAGGATTAAATAATTTAATCGTTGTTTATGATGATAATAATATTAGCATTGCAGGTGAGACTGAATTAGCTTTTACAGAGAATGTAAAGCAGAGATATGAGTCTTACGGATGGAAGGTCTTAGAAATTGATGGACACGATCTAGAACAAATAGATGCAGCTTACGCACAAGCAGTAGCAGAGACAGAAAAGCCAGTTTTTATTGCTGCAAAAACAAGTATTGGAAAAGGTAGCCCTAATAAAGAAGGTAAAGAAAGCTCACATGGCTCTCCTTTAGGCGAGGATGAATTAAAGGCTACAAAAGAAAATATTGGATGGGCTTATGAAGAGGATTTCTTTGTGCCCGAAGAGGTTAAAACAAATTTTACAAATAGAGCAGAAGAATTAAAACAAGAATATCAAAACTGGAATGAGAGTTACAGTGCTTGGACTTCAGAAAAGAGTGGGCTTGCAAGTGATTTGAAAAATCAACTTTGTAATATCGTTCCAGAAGACTTGTGGAAAGATATTTATGCTTCAATGACTAAAGATGCTACAGCAACGAGAAAACTTTCTCAGTCTGCGCTTCAAGTTATTTCAGCTCAGGTAAATTCTTTAATAGGAGGAAGTGCCGATTTAGAACCTTCTAATCTAACCTTAATTAAAGATAGTGAAGACATTCAGAAAAATAAATTTATCGGAAAGAATATAAGATTTGGAGTAAGAGAGCATGCCATGGGAGCAATCGCTAATGGCTTAGCTTATTATGGTGGATTCATTCCTTATACTTCTACCTTTTTATGTTTTCTTGATTATATGAAACCTGCAGTTAGGCTTGCTGCTTTAAGCGAACTTCAAGAACTTTATATCTATACACATGATAGTATTTTCTTAGGTGAAGATGGCCCTACGCATCAACCAGTTGAGCATGTTGCAATGCTTAGAATGATACCTAATTTAAATACCTACCGACCAGCAGATGCGCTAGAAACAGCAGTTTGTTATCAGTCTGCTCTTGATAAAAAAGATGGCCCAAGTGCTATGATTTTTACTAGGCAGAGCTTGCCGGTAATAGATAGAGCTGATGATTTTGATGCTGGAGAAATTCTTAAAGGAGCTTATGAAGTAAAAAAGGAATCAAATCCAGAATATGTAATTATAGCTACTGGCTCCGAAGTTGGGCTAGCACTAGAAGTAGCTAGTGGTTTAGGTAAAGCAAGAGTTGTTTCAATGCCATGCGTTGAGATTTACAATTCTCAGTCAAAAGAATTTAAAGAAAATTTAATACCTAGTAGTGCTAAGAAAATTTTAATTGAAGCTGCTACTTCTTTTGGTTGGGCAGGCGTTACAGGCTCTGATGCATTGATGGTTACCGTTGATACTTTTGGAACCTCTGCTCCTTTAGTTCAGATTAAAAAGAAATACGGTTTTACCAAACAGCAAGTTTTAGAAAAAGTTAAAGAACATAGCTTTAGCTAATGGCAAAAAAGATTTTACCGCGGGTAATTCCACAGTGGCCAAGTGATTGGTATGAAGGTGGAAAAGCGGGGCTTAAATGCTTTTATTTTGTAGCAGGTTTAACTTTTATTTGGTGTTTGATTTCTTATTTCCAATTGTTATCTCAAAACTTTATTAGTTCTGTTACTCTTGTAATTTCAGTTTTCTTGTTCGCAATAAGTATTCCAACAGGAATTTTTCTGCGCATGGATATACTAACTGCTACTTATTCAACCACTAATGAGTTTTCTTTACTTTTAGCGCTACCAATAGTGATGCTTAATTTTGTTTTTATTGGAGCTTATCGTGGTTGGCGCAAACAAAGGAAAATCAACAATTCTGAGCGTATTTAAATTTATTCTCTGGCTTAACAATATCTTTCCTAATAATATTCTATCTAAGACTTAATGGAAGTATTATTGTAAAAGATTTTGGGAAACAGAATACTTAATTGAAAAAGAATAGATGGGAGACCTAATACAAAAAAGTGAAGTTAAAGGATCTGAGCGAGCGGAGTTAATCGAAGCAGTTGCTTCGCAAATTCCTTTTGATTCTCTTTTAGAAGTAGCTTGTTCTTCCGGGCAAAATTTTTTCACACTTGCTCCAATGTTTCCAAATGTAGAATTTGCAGGGATTGATAGAGATAAGAAAGCGGTAGATGAAGGAAGATTGCTCTTAGAAAAAAATAATATTTCTAATGTTAAGCTAACAGTTACTGATGCAAGAGATTTATCAATGTTTAAAGAGAATAGTTTTGATGTCGTAATGAGTTGCGCTTTTATGCTTTATATATGGCCTGATGATGTTGAACCTGTTTTAAAAGAAATGTTTCGAGTGGCAAAAAGAAAAATTATTGTAATGGAGCAACATCAGGTGCATCCTGATGGGAACCGAAAATATATTGGTACTTATTATAACTTTAAGCAGAGCTACCCAGGCTATTGGTTAAGGGATTATAAACAATTGTTTAAGAAGTATGTAAGTGAAGATAAGGTGAAGATTAAAAAGATTCCTAATCCTTGCTTTGTTACTGAGCAGTGGAGTGAGTATGCTAGCTTGGTTGAGGTTGATGTAAGCTCAGATTTTAATAACTTCGTTTAGACATTATTCAGGACGAGACAAAGACTTAGGACCAAGACCAAGACTAGGATTAAGATTAAGAAAAGAGAGGTAGAGAGAAAGATGCTTAAATACATCAATTCCTACTATATTAATCAACTTGTATGTAGTTGATTAATTAATTAAAATAGCTACTTAGCTTGAGCTAGTAAATTAAATATTTTGATAAAAAGAATGCCACCCTTAGCTACATAGCTGTAATAACATTTATTGACTGGTACTTCTGGTTTTATAAGGATATAAGTGAAGGTTTATTATGAAGAATCAAAAAAACATCAATTCAATACTTATTGCATTAATTTTATTTTTACTTAGCTCATGTGCTACTTCAGAGGATAGTTTCTCAGGTTCTAGCTCCGGCACAGACGCTAGCGATGCAGCAGATATTACTGGACTTCTATTAAGTTCAAATTGTGGAGTAAGAACAGATTTAGGTTTTACTAATCCTCAAACTGCTGCAGATCTTGTTCAGGTTGAAGTTCTTAGAAGTGACTCTGCAATTATCACTCGTTCTGATGGCGGTAGGCTATTAATTAAATTTCATGGTGTTACTTCAAGTGGAGTTGATGGACTAAGAGTGCAAAATGGTATTGATGCTTTAAACCAAATGTTAGCAGGTGGTGCTTATTTTGTTAGTTCAGGGGCGCAGTGCCCTTTTACTTTTTCTGATGGTGGACTTGCTAGTCTAGGTCAGTTTTTTACTTTAGGTAATCAAAATGTAAATGAACTATTATTAGAGATGGGAGCAGTGGTGCCTTCGACTGATATATGTGATGGTGCTCAGCTAGCTCAGTGTTATCAAACTATTGAACCTATCATAATAGAACCTGAGGTAGTGCCAAATGGGATTGTTACCGTAGACTCAAATGATTTTGCAGGAGATGTTTCAGGGCGCAATCCACCGTGTAGCTCACTTGCTTTTGGTGATGGAAGAGGTGGAGACTTATGGCTTTACGAAAGTGAAAGCACAGGAACACCTGTTTATTTACTTAATAGTGGTTGGCAATTTCCAGCTAGCGTAGAAGCTCAGTTAACTAGTGGGGGATTCCTTAGAGCTGAATTCACTGGCTTTGCTAATCCAGATGGTGATGGAAGGCTCAGACCTCATTTTAGATTTTCTAGAGATTGTACTTCTTTTACTGGAAGATTGATTGTTTCGGATACTAATCAAACATGTGAGGTTAATTTACCTGCTAATGTTTGTAGTCGGATCGATTAGAAGTAAATTGAATAGACTAGGATCTTATTCTTAAGATCTTAGTCTTAATCCTAATCTTAGTCTAAAAACACCTACTTAAGCACACTTGGAGGCTGCATGATTTTAATAACTTCGTGTAGACATTATTTAGGATGAGACAGAATTTTTAGATTAAGAAAAAGACCAAGACTAAGAATTCAGACTAAGATTAGGACCAAGACAAGGATTAAGTTTATTAAAAAATGGCGGAGAGAAAGGGATTCGAACCCCCGGAACGTTGCCGTTCACACGCTTTCCAAGCGTGCGCCTTAAGCCACTCGGCCATCTCTCCGTGTCTTCCGGCTACATTTGGCCAAATACACTTAGTATATAGAATCTATATTTTTGTAAACATGCACCTTCTTACTATCTATATTATTGTGATTTGAAAGCGCTAGTCATGTGTAGTAACTTGCTAACTGGTCGGGTACTACGCAAGAGACGGCGTGAAACCAGTCAGGTCCGGAAGGAAGCAGCTGTAGCGTTACGTTTTCTGTGTCGTTTTACTCGGCCATTTATCTAATACAATATACCTAAGCCAATAACATATGTCTTACTTAGTACTTGCTCGTAAATACCGTCCTCAACAGTTCAGTGAAGTTGTGGGGCAAGAGCATGTAACTAAAGCGCTTGTTAATACGATTCTAAAAGAGAAAGTTCCGCATGCACTTTTACTTACTGGGCCTAGAGGGGTAGGGAAAACTACTTCTGCTAGAATTTTCGCTAGGTCTTTAAATTGCACTGACTTAAAAAAAGGTGAGCCTTGTGGAAGATGTGCAAGCTGTAAAGAAATAAACTCAGGAAGTTCTTTAGCTGTTTGGGAAATAGATGGGGCTTCTAATAATAGTGTGGATAATATTAGAGAGTTAACAGATTCTCTAAGAACTCTACCGCCTCCTGGTTCAAAATATAAAATTTACATTATTGATGAAGTTCATATGCTCTCAACTGCGGCTTTTAACGCTTTGCTTAAAAGCCTTGAAGAACCTCCTCCAAATACTGTTTTTATTTTTGCAACTACTGATCCTGATAAAATTTTAGATACTGTTTTATCAAGATGTCAGAGATACGATTTTACGAGATTAAAAGATAGCTTAATAATTGAAAGCTTAACCGCTATTTTAAAGAAGGAAAAAGTTAAATTTGAACCTGGTGTTCTAGAATTTATTGCTAGAAAAGCTGATGGAGGCTTAAGAGATGCTCAGTCGATGTTAGACAGGGCAGTGGTTTTTGCCGAGGGGAGTTTGAAACTAGAAGAGGTTTTAAATTTATTTGGTTCAGTGGATCAAAAATTCTTTTTTGATTTAGCGCTTGCGATTAAAAATCAGGATACAAAGCTATGTCTTGATTTGATTGATAATATCTTTTCTAGAAGCTTAGATGTTAAAGATTTTGTTTCCGAGTTTATTTGCTTTTGGAGAGATGCCTTAATAGCAAAGTTTTCTAGTAAAGATGGAAGCAAAGAAGATAGTAGCAAGATTAAAGAACTAGTTTCTGATATTTCAGGATTTGATCTGCAAAGATTATTCGATATTGCAGAAAACACTAGCACTAAGGCGCTAAGAAGTTCTTATCCGAAATACATCATAGAAGCTGGAACGATAAAAATGGCAACTATTATGGATCTGCAACCTATAGTTGGTTTGCTAAATGGAGCAAAGTCTATTCCTCTAAAATCAAATAGCTCTGCTGCGCCAAAAGAAGTAGCTCCAACTGTTGATCTACAAGTAAAGAGAAAAGTAGTATCTCAAAAAAAAACTTCTAATTATCAGCCACAAGTAAGTAAAGCTATTAGCGATGACAGTTCAGTGGAAGCTGAAGAAGTCTCAACTCCTAGTATGGAAGTTAAATTTAATCCTTCCTGGGAAGTGTTACTAAAAGATTTAAGCAAACAAGGCTTAGTGCGTTTACAAACATATCTAAAAAGAGTTGCTCCTTCTGAGTTTAAAGTAGGAAAGCTTAAACTTATGGCGACTAATTTTGATATAGAAGCTTTGAATGACAAAGAGTTAATAGAGCAATTAAAAGCTTCTTTGTATCGTTATAGTCACCATCAAGATTGGGAAATTTCTTTTGAAGAAATGAAGAATTCATCTTTTGTTGCTGAGTCTGAAGATTCTAAAGAAAAAGA
>CAYOZL010000006.1:0-62035 GCA_964408435.1 uncultured Bdellovibrionales bacterium
TAGTCTTAGTCTTAGTCTTAGTCTTAAGCCTTACTTAAGGTTATGCTAGGATTTTTACCTAGCACAGACTTTTCTTTCTTCTCATCCCCAAAAGCATCAGGCACTTCACTAACACCTTTTTCTTCCGCAAGCTTGATTTTTAACCTTAAGTTGTTTGCGCTATCTGCATATTTAATTGCAGTATCTTGAGAGATTTTTCCATCTGCGTATAGTTCAAAAAGGTTCATATCAAAAGTTTGCATTCCAGTAATTGCACCTTTTTTCATAGCTTCTTTTATATCTTTTATCTCACCCTTAAGAATTAAATCTTTAATTCTCGGAGAACCAAGCATTACTTCTACTGCAGGAACTCTTGCTCCATTTGTTGCAGGAACTAATCTTTGTCCAACAATCCCCCTAAGGTTTAAGCTAAGTTGCATGTAAATTTGTTTGTGTCTTTCAGATGGAAAAAAGTTCATTACTCGCTCAATTGCTTGGTTTGCATTATTAGCGTGTAGAGTTGCAAGACATAAATGACCAGTTTCTGCGAAATTAATTGCAGCTTCCATGGTTTCTAAATCTCTAATCTCTCCAATTAGAATTACATCTGGAGCTTGTCTAAGAGCATTTTTTAATGCGTCGCTGTATGTATCAGTATCCATTCCTACTTCTCTTTGAGTAACGATTGATTTCTTATGAGGATGTATGAATTCAATAGGATCTTCTACTGTTACAATATGACCAGCTTGATTATTGTTTCTGTAATTAATCATTGCAGCTAGTGATGTAGATTTACCTGAACCTGTTGCTCCAACAAATAATACTAAACCGTTTTTGGCCATTGATAATTGTGAAAGAATATCAGGTAAGTTCAAGCCATCTAATGTTGGAATAGAGGTCTTAATTCTTCTAATAACCATTCCTACTGCATCTCTTTGTTGAAAAATATTTACTCTGTATCTTCCTAAGCCTTCAACTTTAAGAGCGAGGTTTTGTTCTTTCTTATCACTAAACTGAGCTTGTTGTTTATCATTCATTAAACTGTAAGCTAATTGATGAGTAGTTTCTTCGTTAAGATTATTTTTTCCAGCAGGTCTAACTACTCCGTTAATTCTATAACAAGGAGGGCTGTCAACTGTAATGTATAAATCCGATGCATCGTGTTGATTCATTACGGTAAGTAATTTTTTTATATCAGCCATTATCCAAAAGCTCCGTTAGTTTTAAATAGATTAGGATTTCCAGATTTAATTGTTGCTTCGTGTGGAGTTATTTTTTTAGCTTCTACTAATTTAACTAAATCCATTTCTAAAGTTTGCATTCCAACTGATTGCCCAGTTTGAAGCATACTAGGTAATTGGTGAATTTTTGCTTCTCTAATTAAGTTTCTAACTGCGGGGGTTCCAATCATTATTTCTAAGGCTGCTTGTCTACCACCGCCTATTTTTTTGCAAAGCGTTTGAGTAATTACAGCTTGTAAAGACTCTGAAAGCATTGCTCTTACTTGTGATTGCTGGCTAGCAGGAAAAACATCAATGATTCTATCAATAGTTTTAGGTGCACTAGAAGTGTGAAGCGTGCCTAAGACTAAGTGTCCTGTCTCAGCTGCAGTTAAAGCAAGTTGTATTGTTTCTAAATCTCTTAATTCTCCAACTAGAATTACATCCGGATCTTCTCTAAGAGCTGCGCGTAGAGCATTAGAAAAACTTTGTGTATGAGGTCCAACTTCTCTTTGGTTCACTAAACATTTTTTACAAGGATGAACAAATTCTATTGGGTCTTCAACTGTAAGAATATGGCCTTCGTGATTTTTATTTATATGGTCAATCATTGCCGCTAAGGTAGTAGACTTACCAGAACCAGTTGGTCCTGTTACTAAAATTAGGCCTTTTTCTTTTTGTGTTAGTTCAAATAAAATTTTTGGCATGCCTAAGTCTTCTAGTGAGAGAATGTTAGTGGGAATAATTCTAAAAACTGCTCCCATGCCTTTTCTTTGTTTAAATATATTTACTCTGAATCTTGCAATTTCACCAAGTTCAATAGAGAAATCTATGTCTGAAAATTCTTCAAATATTTTTCTCTGAAAATCATTCATTATATCGTAGAGCATTTCTTGAGTTTGCTCTTCTTCTAATGCATCAACATTTAATTTTTTCATTCTCCCATCAATTCTAATCATAGGAGTTTCTCCAGCAGAGATGTGTAAATCAGATCCTTTTTGCTGGTGGCAAAATGTTAGTAATTCAGTAATATCCATATCTTATTAATCGTTTCCTTTTTATTTAATCTTTAATTTGAGATAGATTTGAACTACTTCAGTCAGGTAGACTTCTAAGTATTTAGTATTACTATGAAAAATAATCATTATATTGAGTTCAATTCTTCTGCATTTTCGCACTTAGTAGCGAAGCATTACGATAAGCTCTCTATAATAGTGCCTGATAATAAGACAGCAATGGAGTTAAATTCTAATTTTAAATTTTTCTCTATTGATTCAGATTACTTTCCAGACTGGGATGTTCTTCCTTTCGATGTCTTTTCTCCTAGCGAGAAAATCTCTGCACAAAGAATTTCTTTTTTGGCAAAAAAAAGACCTAGGATTTCTATTTACACAGCTACTGCTCTGCTTAGAAAAATTCCTAACTTTTTAGAGCAGAATTTAATTCTTGGTCAGGAATTTAAAGATTTTTCAAAATATTTACTTTCTATCGGATATACTCGCTCTACTTTAGTAGAAGACTTAGGACAGTTTTCTCCTAGGGGTTCGGTCATTGATTTCTTTCCACCTGGTTTTATAAATCCTGTAAGAGTGGAGTTTGATGATGATTTGGTAGAATCGATTAGAACTTTTAATGTAGGTACGCAACGAAGTGTAGAAAAGTTAGAATCAATTAGTATTTTACCTATTAAAGAAATTCCTCAAGCACTGTGCTTTTCAGAACTAGATTATTTTTGGACGGAGGCTTTTAGAAAGTTAAGATCGAGAGCATCAGAGCTTTCTTTTCCTGTATCAGTAGTAGAGGGTTTGCAGAATTCTTTTACTTCGGGTCTTTTCCCTCAGGGCTTTGAACATTTATGGCCTATAATTGACTCAGAGCTTAGCACAATAGATTTAGATCAAAATCTGCTACTTTTTCAACCAGACCAAGTATTTGCAAGTATTGATAATTTTACTTCTTTGCTAAAAGAAAGCACTGAGAAGAAATTATATGAACAAAAAATTATTCCAAAAATAGAAGATGCTTTTATCCAGCCAGATTTAGTTCTTGAAAGTTTTAATCAAGCTTCAACTTATAACAAAGTTAAATTTTATACTGAGAGCAGTAAAGATAATATAGAGGAATATGACCCAAAAAATACCTTTTTAGTTTCTAATCTTAAATTACAGAATAACTTAACAGCTTCAAAGTATAGCGATAATCCATTACTACCTTTTGCAAATGATATTAAAGAAAAAATATCAGAAGGTTATTCAGTTTTAATTGTAGTTAATAGTGAGATTAGAAAAGCAAAAATTAAGAATTTACTTAAAGCTTACAATTTAGAACCAATAAATTCTAAGCTTGATTTTAATCAGATTAGAAATGATGCTGGCTTGTGGATAGTTGACGGAAATTTAAGCTCAGGTTTTAAATCTGTAGAAGATAAATTCCAGATTTATTCTGAGTTTGAAATATTTCCTGAAAACTTAAAAAGAAAAACTAGCTCACTTCAAAAAACTTTTAAACATGCCTCAATGCTTGAAGAAGGGGACTACGTTGTTCATGTTGATTATGGAATAGGGATCTATAGAGGATTAGTACAAAAAACTGTTTCTGGAAATCTACACGACTTTGTTCTTTTAGAATACGCAGAAAAATCTAAATTATTTGTTCCAGTGTATTCTGTTTCCAAGGTTCAAAAATATAGTTCCTCAGAAGGCTTTAAACCCCAGTTAACTAAGCTAGGTGGTAAAGTCTGGGAGAAATCTAAAGCAAAAGTTAAAGAAAATGTAGCGGAGCTTGCTGGTAGATTACTAAAAGTAATGGCAGAAAGAGAGGCTAAAAAGGGAATATCTTTTGAATCTAGTAAAATAGAAGACCAGAAGTTTGCAGACTTTTTTCCTTTTAGCGAAACCCCTGATCAGTTAAATGCAATAGAGCAAGTGCTTGGGGATATGGAAAACTCTAAGCCGATGGATAGGCTTGTTTGCGGAGATGTAGGTTACGGAAAAACAGAAGTTGCACTTAGAGCAGCTTTTAAAGCAGCAAATTCTGGTTATCAAGTTGCACTCTTAGTGCCTACAACTGTATTAGCTGAACAACATCATAAAACCTTTAAACAAAGATTCGCTAATTTTCCAATAAAAGTTTCTGTAGTTAGTAGATTTAATTCTTCTACAAATAATAAAAAAATATTAGAACAGGTAAAACTTGGAAGTGTTGATGTAATAATCGGCACACATAGATTATTACAAAATGATGTTGCTTTTAATAATCTAGGTTTAATCATTATTGATGAGGAGCATAGATTTGGCGTTGCTCATAAAGAAAAGTTAAAAAAGTTTCGCTCCGAAATAGATGTATTAACTCTTACTGCAACTCCTATTCCAAGAACTCTTAACATGTCTTTAGTTGGTATTAGGGATTTAAGTTTAATTGAGACTCCTCCAGTTGACAGGCAGGTAGTTAGAACTTTTGTAGCTAGATATGATGAGAAAGTTATTAGAGAGTCAATACTAAGAGAGTTAAATCGAGAAGGGCAGGTTTTCTATATTTATAACAGAGTACAAACAATTGCTGAGAAAGCTAAAGAAATACAAGCTTTGGTTCCAGAAGCAAAAATAGAGTTTGCCCACGGTCAAATGAAAGACTCGGAGCTAGAAGAGGTAATGCATCGATTTGTTAATAATGAAATTAATGTTTTAGTTTCTACAACAATAGTTGAATCTGGTTTAGATATTCAAAATGCTAATACGATCTTAATTCAAAATGCGCAGAACTTTGGTTTAGCAGAGCTTTATCAACTTAGAGGTAGGGTTGGAAGAAGTTCTAGAAGAGCTTATGCTTATCTCTTTATTGGTGACCCTAAAAAAATGACTGATGGTGCAAAGAAAAGATTAGATGTTTTAAAAGCATTAGATGATTTAGGAATTGGTTTTAGATTAGCACTTCAAGATATGGAAATTAGAGGGGCAGGAAATCTTTTAGGTAAAGACCAGTCAGGTCAAATCAATTCTGTGGGGTATGAGCTTTATTCTAAAATTTTAAAAGATGCAGTTAAGGCACTTAAGCTGGGAGTAAAGGAAGGTGATTCTCTTAAAAAACAAATTGATCCAGAAATTAATATTGGTTTCCCTAGTCATATACCAATTGCTTATATTCCAGATGTTACTCAAAGGTTAATTCTGTATCAAAGAATGATGTCTTTAGAATCAGAGTTAGAAGTAGAAGAGTTAAATACTGAGATTATAGATAGATTTGGTAACCCTCCTGTTGAGGTAGAAATTTTATTAGGTTTAATGAAATTTAGAGTTTTACTTAAAAATCATTTAGTACTTTCTGCTACTAAGAATCTTGGAGGTATAAGATTAGCTTTTGATGAGGAAGTTAATATTAATGCCGAAAAAGCAATTGCATTAGCTAGCGAGTCTAAGATTAAATTATCACCAAATAATTCAATAGTAGTTAATATTAAAGCTGAGATATTAGATAATAATAAGAACCTAGAACTTCTAGGTTTTATAGCTTTAGAGGTAAAGAAAATACTAGATCAGGTAGTTTGATTTTATCAATAAATTACTGTATTTTTATCCTTATAATAATCTTAGAAATAAAGAATTATGAACAATCAAATTAGCTTCACTGAATTTAATTTCACTGAGCCACTTAGTTTCCCTAAACAGCGCAGTCTTTCTGAGCCTTTTAGTTTTTCCCAGAAGTGTAAAATTGTATCATATATGAGCTACTTAGCTTTTTTTCTTGCCGTATCCTTTTTCAGCATTATAGAAATCTTATAATGTTTAAACTTTTTTTATTTTTTATCTTCTTTCAGTTTGGGCTGTGCTCTATTCAAGAAATTTTTCTTCCAGAAGCATTAGCACAAGATTATATTGAAATTGACTCTACTGTAGCTTCAATGCAAGGAGAGGCAGTGACATCTTATGACTTGCAAAAAAAATCTGGTAAAGATGTTTTCTCACAAGAAGATTTAAAAAATCATTTACTAGATAATGTACTTGAAAAAGAAGCGAGCGCTAGAGGAATAGCTGTAAAGCCTGAAGATATCGATATCTATATTAGCCAAATTAAAGCACAGAATAAAATTAGTGACTCTCAGTTTCTTGCAGCGCTTCAAAAAAGAAATTTATCTGAAACAGAATATAGAGAACAAGTTAAGGATGAGATACTAAAGGGTAAAACGATTACCCACTTAGTTAGAAATAAAGTTAATATTGTAGATGCTGATATCCAAGGATACCTAGCAGAACACCCTGAGATGCAACCTGAGCTAGGAACTGTAAAAGTAAATTTAATTAAGAGTTCTTCAAGAACTGAATTAGAAGATTTAAAAGCAAAGATAGGTACTGATGCTAAGAATCTAAGAGAGTTAGGGGTAAAAGGTTTTACGGATTTAGGTTATCTTAAGCCGGCAGATTTAAGAGAGGATTTTCAAAATGCACTTCGAGGTTTATCTCAGGGAGAAATCTCAGAAGTTATTAAAATAAATAATTCTTATGTAATCTTAGAATTAGCAGGAAGGATAGAACAGCCAGGAGACGCTGATGCTGATTTAAAAACTCAGATTAGAAATATAGTATTTAGAGAGAAATACAAAAATGCAATCGATGGCGTTTTAACAGACGACTTGCTTGAAAAGCATGACTTAGAAATAATTAAGAAATAATCCGGAAATAATCGGAGAAACAATCAGGAGATAGCGTGATAGCTAAAGATAAAATATTTAGAGAGTACGACATTAGAGGTGTTGTAGGAGAAGATTTTGATAATGAGTTTGCGTATAATTTAGGCAAAGCTTTAGCTCATAAGTTAAAAGAGAACGGTGATAATTTAAAATTTGGTGTTGGTCGAGACTGTAGATTATCAGGACCGGAGATACAGAAAGAAATGCTTAGAGGTCTTACAGATTCAGGTATTACTGCTGTAGATTGTGGCATGGGGCCAACTCCACAGTTATATTTTTCTGTTTATGATTTAAATCTTGGAGGCGGAGTGCAGATTACTGCTAGCCATAATCCAGGTGATCAAAATGGTTTTAAAATGATGATAGGTAAGGGGACTTTAAGTGGTGCTTCAATTACCGAATTAAGAGATTTAGCAAAAAAAGATTTACCAGTAGCAGAGACTAAAGGCGAAGTAGAAGAGTTTGATGCGCAATCTGCTTACTTGGAAAAGTTAGTTAGTTGTTCAAAATCATTCATGGGTAAAAGAAAGCTTAAGGTAGTTGTTGATGGCGGAAATGGCGTTGGTGGAATTTCAGGGCCAGAGCTTTTAAGACAATTAGGCTGTGAGGTAATAGAGCTTTTTACTGAGCCTGATGGAAGGTTCCCTAACCATCATCCAGATCCAACAGTAATGGAGAACATTATAGAGCTTTCTAAAACTGTAGTTGAGCAAAAAGCTGATTTAGGTATTGGATGGGACGGAGATGCGGATAGAATAGGAGTAGTAAACGAAAAAGGTGAAATTATATACGGAGATATGCTCTTAGTTATATACGGTAGAGAGTTGTTAAAAGATATTAAATCTCCAACTATAATTGCAGATGTTAAGTGCTCTGAGTTATTCTTTTCTGATCTCAAGTCTAAAGGTGCAAACCCTGTAATGGCAAAAACAGGCCATAGTCTCATTAAAGCAAAATTAAAAGAATTAGATGCTGAACTAGCTGGAGAGATGAGTGGACATATCTTTTTCTCTCATCGATATTACGGCTTTGATGATGCTTTGCATGCAAGTGCGAGATTAGTAGAGATAATGAGTAAAACTGATAGTGCAATTAGTGAATTGATTTCTGATTTACCTACAATGTATAGCACACCGGAGATTCGAGTTGATTGCCCAGATGAACTTAAATTTGAAGTTACAAAGCAAGCAGTTAATTCATTTCCTGAATATGAGGTAAATACTCTTGATGGAGTTAGAATTACTTTTGAAAAAGGTTGGGGCTTAGTAAGAGCTTCAAATACTCAAGCATCATTAGTTATGAGATTTGAAGCTGAAACAAAAGATTTATTACAATCTTATAAGTCTTTGGTTGAAGAAAGAGTGCTACCTTTAATAGCTTAATCTATTGTTAAGCGATTAAGCTGGTGCTTGCTCTTCTTTTAAATCCAAATCTATATATGGAATTAAAACGAAAGGAATAAAGCTAGACTCTATTGCAATAAAATCAGGACGTTCACTTAGAAACGCGCTTACTAGCCACTCTAAATCCGGATCGTCTATTTCGCTTTGATAAAATGCTCTGTCCATATAAAACCTATAAAAATATAATCGTCACAATTTAAAATTAACTTAATAAACTATTCTAAAAATTACTTATAATTTAGTATTTTCAGTAACTTGTTAGTTAAATCAATTTCGCTTAGAGGGTTATCGGCGATAATTAATATTCATTTAATTTTTTTAAAAAAACTAGATATTTAAGTAACTTACTCTATCCTAAATGCGGATGTGTAAAAGTACAACTGTGTTTCTTTATCAGAGAATTTGTATTCAGATTATCTATTTACTCTTTGCAGTTTTGTCTTCTATTATTTTTGAATCAATAAAAAGCCATCTACTATGTTGTTTTTCAAACATAGCAACCTCATGATGAGAGACTTCCTCACCTTCTATCTCGTATTTTGCCTTAAATTCAACACGAGCTTTTTTACCTTGAGCATGTTCCTTGCTCTCTAAAACTTCAAGCCCAAGCCACTTAGCGCCTTCAGACCACTGCCTAGCAGAGACCTCATCAAAATGTTTTCTTTGTAGTAGTGGTATTGTTTTAGCAATGTGCTCAATATTACCACTAGCATAAGCAGTATATCTCGAACGCATTACAGCTTCTGCATCAGGAGCAATTTCTTTTGTTCCAATATATTTACCACAGCAATCAGAGTAGTTTTTCCCGCTACAACAAGGACAAGGAGAATTTGATTCAGGTGTATTCATAATTTAGAGATTATAATAGTGAAAGGAGAGTATCAAGGGCAAGTAAAGCCTCTAGTAGCATCTAATGTGATTATATTAAATCTTTTGCATAGTGAAATAAAGCAGGAGTTCCGCCAGTGTGCCAAAAAACTACATTTTCATCTTTTGAGAATTCTTTATTTCTAATCATCGCTATTAAGCCAGCCATTGCTCTACCGGTGTATACAGGGTCTAGTAAAATACCTTCTGTTCTTGCTAGCAGTTGTATCGCTTCTCTTTCCGAATCTCCTACAACCCCATAACCTTCTCCAGTGAACTCATCTCTTAGAATAATATCATTTATATTAAATTCTTTACTTATTTCTAATTTCTTTGAAGTTTTATTAGTTAAGTCCAGAACTGACTCTTTAAAAGATTTTTCTCCATTAATTCCTTTATCAATATTTATGCCAATAATATTTATCTTATCTGAACAAATTTCTTTGCCTAACATTAAGCCAGCTTGTGTGCCTCCAGAACTTGAAGCAAAGACTATGGAGCTTAAGTTAATATTTTTTAATTGGGTTTTTAGTTCAGAATAAGCTTGAACAAATGAACATGCACCTATTTCGTTTGACCCTCCATAAGGAATTAGATAAGGCTTTCTACCTTCAGATTTAAGTTCCTCTACAATCTCAGGGATGTTTTCTCCTTTTCTATTCTCCTTTGACCAAATAATATTAGCGCCTAGTAGGTTATTTAGTAGAAGATTACCAGATGGTAATTTTGGTGATTCGCCACCTAAAACCAAAGAGCATCCTAAGCCCATATAGGCGCAAGCTGCAGCAGTTTGTCGACAGTGATTTGATTGTGCAGCACCTCCAGTAATTATCGTGTCGCAGTTCTTAGATATTGCATCTCCAATTAAATATTCTAGTTTTCTAGTTTTATTACCTCCGATAGCAAGTCCAGTTTGATCATCTCTCTTGATGAAAATGCGAGGACCAAGTAATTCTTTAGTAAGATTTTTTAGCTCAGTAAGAGGAGTTGGAAAGAATCCAAGTTTTTGACGAGGTAGATTTGATAAAATGTTTTTTTTCATTATTACTATATCAGGCTAGTGAAATCATTAGCAGTTTTTAGGCATAAGGAGAAAAACCCTCATTGTTTTAAGAAATTATTCACTTTAATTATACTATTTTTATTGTCTATATGCTGTATCGCATTCCAGTTTAATTCAATTGCTGCTTCTATGTTTTCTTTCATATCATCTACAAAAAGAATTTGATTAGGCTTTAAGTTAAACTTTTGAATAAAAGTCTCATATATTTTATGAGCAGGTTTCATCGATCCAGCTTCATGAGAAGTTAAGTACCCATTTACAAAATTAGTTAACCCATATGTTTTTTCTAGAAATGGCCAATGAATAGGGTTTGTATTGCTAAGTAGATAGGTGGGGTGCTTCTTTGCAGTTTGTTTTGCAAAATCAAACATTTCTTTATCTAGAGTAAAGATATTTTCCCAATTATCTTTAATTTCTTTTAGCTCTATTTTTTTATCTAAGTTCGAGTTGATTTTATTTAAGAAGCTTTGCTCAGATATTAAACCTTTTTCAAAATCTAGTAAGGAGCTTTTTTCGAAAAAGTCTTGATTATCTTTAAAGCTGGCTCCATGTTTTGTGAGAAAAGCTTTAAATTTTTCAAAAGAGAAGTTAACTAGAACTTTCCCAACATCAAAGACAATAGTTTTGGCCAAA
Organism: uncultured Bdellovibrionales bacterium; assembly: GCA_964408435.1. GTDB lineage: Bacteria > Bdellovibrionota_C > UBA2361 > SZUA-149 > CAYOZL01 > CAYOZL01. The sequence continues at coordinate 10,849 of CAYOZL010000006.1, forward strand.
TCTTTCTAGCCTCTTCTTTTTCTTTTTTTCTTCTTCGCTGGGCCTTTAGCTGCTCTTGCTTCAATTAAGTCAACTGCTTGTTCCATTTTCAGTTCCATTGGGTCTTGCCCTTTAGGAATTGTAGCATTGAACTCACCATCTGTTACATATGGCCCGTAACGTCCACTTAATACTTTTAATTCTTTCTCACTTACTGGATGCTTGCCAAGAGATTTTAGCTCTTTAGGTTTTGCAGCTTTTCTCCTTGAAGATTTCTTTGGTTGTTTAAGTAATTCAGTTGCCTGCTCTAGTGAAATATCTAAAGGTGAAAGCTCATCTAAATTAATAGATCTAGTCTCGTCCCCATTTTTAATATACGGACCGAATCTTCCATTCATAGCTATAACATCTGCATCGTTGTACTTACCTAAGTTCCTAGGTAAACTCAGAAGCTTAACTGCATAAGCTAAATCAACATCATCAGGAGTTATGTTAGAAAGTAGGGAAGCCATTTTTGGCTTTATCTTCTTACCTTTTTCATTTTCTTGTACATCTCCTAGTTGGACATACGGGCCATAAGGTCCAGTTTTTAAATATATTGGTTCACCTGTCTCTGGGTGAAGTCCAATAGATTCAGGAGCTTTAGAAGCGGTAGTTAAAATCTCTACAGCTTTATCTAAGGTTAATCCATCTGGTTCTTGCTCCTGTAGGACACTGGCTCTGTTTTCTCCATCACTTATAAATGGACCATATTTACCAATTCTAACCTCTACTAGCGTGCCATCTTCTTTATTCCCAATTGGAAGTCCGCAAACGTCTCTAGGATCAATTTTTTCAATACCATCAGTTACAAGTGTTTTTAAACCTGGGTGACCATTGCCGAAGTAAAACTTTTTTAAATACTCTACGTTATCTGCTTCGCCCCTTGAAATTGCATCTAAGTCATCTTCAAGTTTTGCCGTGAATTCGTAGTTTACTAAATTGGTGAAATGCTTTTCTAGTAAACCAACTACTGCAATTGCAGTGTAGGTAGGAACTAAAGCGCTACCTTTTTTAAATGCATAAGCTCTACTTAATACTGTTTGTACAACTGTAGCCCAAGTACTTGGTCTTCCAATCCCTTTTTGCTCAAGTATTTTAATTAAACTACCTTCTGTGTATCTAGCAGGTGGTTTAGTAGTGTGCTCGCTAGAGTTTACTTCATTTGTTTTAATTTCTTCGCCTTCTTCCATCTTAGGAAGGATTTTTTCTTTATCTGCTAACTCTGCTTCTGGGTCATCTGAGCCCTCAACGTATGCTCTTAAGAAACCTGGGAAAGAAATTGTTTTTCCAGATGCCCTAAATAAACCTTCTCCAAGTTTTATTTGAGCAGTTACATATGTTCCTTCAGCGTTTTTCATCTGAGATGCAATAGTTCTTTTCCAAATTAGTTCGTATAATTTTGCAGCTTCACTACCTAGTGCTTTTTTAACATCACTTACTGATTTAAAAGTATCTCCTGCAGGTCTAATTGCTTCGTGAGCTTCTTGTGCGTTTTTAACTTTTGTAGAGTAAGTTCTAATTTCTTTAGGTAGGTAGTCTTTACCAAAATCTTTTTCAATTAAGTCTCTCGCAGCTGTAAGTGCTTGCCCACTAAGAGTTGTTGAGTCAGTTCTCATGTAGGTAATAAAACCGTTTTCATAGAGTTGCTGAGCTATGCCCATAGTTCTTTGGGCAGAAAGTCTTAACTTTCTATTCGATTCCATTTGCAAGGAACTTGTAACAAAAGGAGCAGGTGGCTTAGAAGAAAAAGGTTTTTGCTCAATTTTATTAACTATTGGTGTTTCTTTTTTAAGTTTTGCAGCAAGTTCTTCAGCTTGTTTCTTATCTAGCGCAATAACTTTTCCACTATCTTTAAGCTTTCCAGTATCTGGATCGAAGTCTTTTCCAGTCGCTATTCTTTTCTGATCTAAATGCGTTAAGTCTGCTAAAAATTCAGAGTCTTTAAAAAACTTAGAAGTTAAACTCCAATAATCAGCTTTATTAAATTTTATTCTTTCTCTTTCTTTCTCAACTAATAATCTAATTGCAACACTCTGAACTCTCCCTGCACTAAGACGAGGAGCCATTTTTCTCCATAGCAAAGGACTTACTTCGTAGCCATAGAGTCTATCAACTATTCTTCTAGTCTCTTGTGCTTTAACTAAACTTACATCTACTTCTCTAGTATTTTCTATTGCTTTTTTAATCGCATCTTTAGTGATTTCGTGAAAAACTAATCTTTTAATTGGCACTTTAGGTTTAAGTGCTTCTAGTAAATGCCAGCTAATAGATTCTCCTTCTCTATCTTCATCCGTTGCTAGTAGTAGTTCTTTAGATTCTTTAAGTGCTGCTTTTAAATCTTTTACATGAGCTTTTTTAGACTTAGGAATAATATAAAGAGGTGTAAAGTTATCATCTACATTTACTCCAATTTTAGACCAAGCTTCTTTTTTAACCTTAGCTGGTATTTCAGAGGCACTATTAGGTAAGTCTCTAATATGACCATTTGAAGCCATGACTTTATATTTTGGACCTAAAAACTTCTTAATTGTTTTAGCTTTTGTCGGTGATTCTACTATTACTAATGTTTTATCTGCCATTTTATCAGGATTTATTTTATTAAATTTCTTAGGACTCCTTATAATAATGTGAGCTAGAAAGACAAGAGATGTCTTAAAGTTAAAATGAGGTAAAAAATAATACTAAGTCTTTACAGGGGATTAGCAAGCTAAGAAAAAGGCGAAATATCAATAAAGCCCTAAACGTCTATTAAATAGAGCTTAAAAAACTTACATAGACTTTTAAGTATTATTAACTATAGTATCGAAATGAAGTTCTTCTTATATATTATTATCTTTACTACGAATTGCTTTGCTCAGCTCTCACAGTTAGAGTTTGAAGATAAAGTAGCAAAGAAAAAGAAAGCAGCAGTAGAAAAAAATAGTGTAAACTCTGAGAAATCTAAAAAAGTAGAAATCAAAAAGAAAGAAGTAAAAAAATCCTCTAATGAGAAATTCTCATATTCTGGAAAAGCAGTGAACTTAAAACCTTTTGATGATTTAGCTTTTATCCCTCCTGGTTTGAAAGGAGTAGCTACTGATAAGAAAAATTCCAATGCTGTTACTTCAAGTATCTCTTGGGTTTTGCCAAAATCTAAAGACTGTTCAATCGGAGTTAATGAGACTTCTTTTCTAAAAAGAGGTATGGCGTTAAAAGAAGTTTTAAGTCGTTTCACTGGCAATGACGATTATTTTGATGCAAGCATTGATAATATTTGTAGTGAGAAGTGTGAAGGGAAAGAACCATTACTTACTAATTTAAGAATTGACGAGCTCTCTAGTGTTGTTTTATCAGTTGGGATCATTAAAAACTCTTGTAGATATCTTTTAGAAAAGCCTAAGAAGAAAGATTGGAAAACTATTAAACTCCTTTCTATGACATGTAGTTGTATTAATTCTTCAAAAGCTAAAAAAGCCTTAGGAAAAAAATAATGTCAGTTAGTCTGACAAATCTCAATCAAGTCTCATATCTAGAATTTAAGAGCGAAAAAGCGAACTCTCTTAGCTTGGAGATGTTAAATCAAATTTCAAAGTCTATTGATGAACTTAAAGATGATAATAAAGTCTTAGTTATTAAGAGTGGAGGAGAAAAAGCTTTTTCAGCAGGAGCAAACTTTGATGAGTTTGAAAAAATTTCTACGAATAAGGAAGCCTTAGATTATTTTTCAGGTTTTATTAAAGTATTAAATTCGATTAGAAAAACTGAGAGTATCGTAATTTGTAGAGTGCATGGTAAAGCAGTCGGAGGAGCAGTTGGTCTGATTTCTGCTTGTGATTATGTCTTCGCTCTGGAGAAAGCCGAGCTTAAACTCAGTGAGCTAAGTATTGGAATTGGACCATTTACTATTAGCCCTGCACTGGAAAGAAAAATTGGTAAAGCGCATCTTTCTGAAATGCTATTAGATTCAGAATGGAAAGATTCGAATTGGTCAAGCAGAGTAGGCTTGTTTAACAAAATATTTAAAGACTTAAAAAACCTAGATCTAGCTTTGCAAGATTTTAGTGATCATTTATGTAAGCAGAGTAAGAATACATTATTAGAGAATAGAAAGCTTTTATGGGATGGAACTGAAGACTGGCCAGAGTTAATGCAGAAAAGAGCAAAGGTAGTCTCTGAGCTGTTAATTAATAGTAAATGCAGTGATGTTATATGAATGTATACCCAATTATAAAACCTATTTTATTTAAACTTGATGCTGAAGTAGCTCATTACGTATCTTTGTATAGTTTAAAGCTGTTAAATTTTTTTGGTTTTACTAAGCTTTTATTTAAAACTAATAAAGCTAATTCTGTAAATTTAATGGGAATAGATTTTCCTAACAGAGTAGGTTTAGCTGCAGGAATGGATAAGAATGGCGATTTTATAGAAGAATTAGGTTCTTTAGGCTTTGGCTTTATTGAAGTTGGAACAGTTACTCCTAGAGCGCAAAAAGGAAATCCTAAGCCACGTTTATTTAGATTAATTAATAAACGTTCTATTATTAATAGAATGGGTTTTAACAATAAAGGTATAGAACATTTAACTAAAAAAGTTGCCGCTAGCTTCTATCCAGGAGTTATAGGAGTAAATATTGGTAAAAATTTTGATACAAGTAATGATAATGCAGTTAATGATTATTTACATTGCTATCAAAAAGCTTATTTAGTTGCAGACTATATAGTAGTAAATGTTTCTTCCCCTAATACTAAAGACCTTAGAAAGCTTCAGTCTAGAGAAGAATTAAACAAAATCTTAGAAACCTTACTAAAAGAAAGGAGTAAATTGCTTACTGAGTGTGGCCGGTATGTGCCTTTGTTAGTTAAGATTTCACCTGATTTAGAAGATTTTAATGATATTATCAGTATTGTTAATGAATTAGATTTAGATGGTATTGTTGCAACTAATACAACTATTTCTAGGGAAGATATTCCAGAACATAATGATTTAAAAGGTGGTCTTAGTGGCGACTTATTATTTAATAGATCCTTAGAGGTTGTTAAAATAATTAAATCCTTACTTAAAGAAGATAAGGTTTTAATAGGAGTTGGAGGTATTAACTCAGTAGAGAATGCTAAAGAATTATTAGAGAGCGGCGCTGACTTAATACAGATTTATTCAGGACTAGTTTATTCTGGTCCAAATTTAATTAAAGATATAGTTGACTCAGTTTAATTTTCAGTTAAGTGGCTTCGCCTAATCAGCTATTTTGCTAAAGCAAAATGCCTTTAGCCAAAGGCCAATAGCTTTGCTGACGGTATGCTCGGCTATATTCTTTATCTATATAAAAATAACAATTTTTAGCAGATTTACTATTTTTTTAACTTAATAATAAACATAGATTAAAACAGATCCATACAGCTACTTACTTCAAAATAAGTAAAAAGAGTTTTTTTTGAAGAATTAAAGTAAACATTTCCGACTAACATACATAACATTAGAAATTAAAAATTACTATTAATGAGGTGTATTAAGAATGTTTATTAAAAAAATATTAACCAGCTTTTTTTCAGTACTAGCTCTTTTTGCTTTTACTGCTACTCAAGCTAACGCAATTACAATTGACCCTGCTTTTTTAATCTTTAATTTTGATAATCCTAATGTTGGAGATGATCAAGATTTAGCTGTTAGGTTTGGTTTTAACAGAGATGGTACTGGTGGCATAGACTTTGAATTAAATTTAAATGAAGAAGCTGGCACAGCATCTATATTCTTTGATGATCTTGGTGGTAGAATTTTCGCCGCTGATGACTTAGGTAGAGAAAATAGCTTAGCAGAAGTTTCTCTTGACCTTGCTTTTACTTGGACAGGTATTGTTCAAGAAGGTGATAGTCTTGTACTTAGAGAGCCTACTGGAGCTGGAGCTGTTGCAAGCTTATCTTCAGATCTTTTTGGTGACCAAGATGTTCAGTTTACATTGGGCGCTGCAGGCACAACTAACAGTGAGATATTTCCAGCTGATGCTGATAATCCAGTATTTTTCTATCTTGGGCCTGATGGAGTGCCAACATACACAGAAGGCGACTTGAATGGTTTTTCTACTTGGTTTGCGGCTAATACATTAGTTACTGCTAATGGTATAACTTATAATGTAAGAGGCGATTTACACGGTTCTTCGACTTTTAATGTTGGTGGGGCAAATTTTCCTACTGATACTACAGAAGTTCCTGAGCCTGCTACAATGTTGCTTCTTGGTTCTGGAATTTTAGGTGGAGCTCTTAGAAAAAAGAAGAAAGCATAGTTAGTAATATTATGTTTATTAAAAGCGAGCTTTATGCTCGCTTTTTTTATGCCCTAAACTTTTCAAACTATTTTAAGTTTTATTCATACAGCTAAATACAGATTCGTACAGATCCTTACAGACGAGGGCAATTTTTAAAATTTTTTTGAAGAATTAATGCAAGTAACATCGATTATTCTACATAACAACAATGAGTTTTCAAAAGATTTAATTATAAGGAGTTGAAATGAAAAATTTACTAACCAGTATTCTATCTGCTGCAGCATTTCTAGCTGTTGGGGTTTGTAATGCGAATGCTATAACTATTGATCCAGGTATAATGGGATTTCAGTTGAACTCAGCTGGGCCTGCTTCTGAAGATTATAGAATATATCTTGGTGAGCCTAGGGGGAATGCTTCAGTTGAGTATCTTACTTATGAGCTTAACTTTGATGCGGAAGCAGGAACTGCCTCTGTATTTTTTGATAATGTCTCTGGTGTAATATATGCAGGAGATGACTTCCGCGGGAATACTGCAGAAGCATTAGCTGATGTTGCTGTTAATTTAGCCTTTACTTGGACTGGTATAGAACAAGAAGGTGATGCGTTCGTATTAAGAGATCCAACAGGAGCTGGTGCGGTTGCTAATTTATCGTCTGATTTATTTGATTCAGACCTATCTTTTAGTTTGAGCCCTAGAGGCACTACTGGTGCAAACTACGATGCTGCAGCAGGAGATCCGGTATATTTTTATCTTGGACCTGATGGTAGAGACCTTTTTGCTGGTGATGGTGGTCTAAATTTATCTGCATGGATTGCGGCTGATGCACCTGTTATCATTAACGGAACAAGTTTTGCAGTTACTGGTGATTTTCATGGAAGAGCAGAAGTGCCTGAGCCTGCTACTATGTTACTTCTAGGTTCTGGAATACTAGGTGGAGCATTAAGAAAGAAGAAGAAAGCATAATTAGTATAATTGTGACTGACTATAAGCGAGCTTTATGCTCGCTTTTTTTATGCCTTTTTAACTTTATCTAAATTTTAAATTTGCAAGATTGATTAACATCACAGTTTGCACATTTACTTTTTGATGGTGTTGCCATAGCAGGGATACCAGACTTTATTGATTCAATCTCAGAGATTAAAGAATTAAGCCAAATTTGCTTATCTGATAGATTTTCTATTTTATGATGTTCTTTATCTTTGCCGATAATAATAATCCCGTAAGGGGGCATTTTGTCTTCCATGAGCTTAAAATGTAGATACATTCTTATTTTATGCCGATCTCTTAATTTTAAAGTGCTAGGATTGATATCAACAGGGATAATTTTTTTATTTTCAGTAATTAAAGCATCGGGTCTACTTTCTAGGAAATCATTTGAAAGCAAGGTTGTCTCTATTTGCTTACTTCCTTTAATGGTTAATACCTCTACTTTTTCAGATAAACCCTGATTTAGGTTTATCTTTTTCATTTTCCTATCAAACAGGTCCCAGATAAAAATTAGTAAGCCTAATAAGAATAATAAAGCAGCTAGCTCAAAAGGGATTTCTCCATTGTTTTTGATAATTTTAAATTTCTTAGGATCTAATAAAAATACAACTATAGTGAGCATCACTAGGAGTAAGTAGACAAGTTTCGCATATTTTCGCAGTTCGAAGGATTGCTCTTGATTTTTAAACCATTGTTTTTTTACTTCAGCGCCTTTAGAATTCTGCTTTAAATTAGGGGTTTCAGCTTTATCTTCTAGATTACTCTCTAAGTATTTTAATCTCCATGCCTCAGGACAAACAACATAAGTAGAGAGTTGTTCAGCAGTAATCTTTGAAGTGCTAGTCTTCAAATCGCTAGCCAAATTATTTACCTAAGTTTTCTAATTGTTTATTAAGAACAAAAATAGCGGGCAAGGTAATTTTATTTTTTTGTAGCTCATATAAGCTTTCTTTGTATCCCGTATATCCTTCTTTATGTTTTGAAAAGTATGTTTCAATTTTTGCCTTATTACTCTTGGCTTTTACTTTTGAAACTTCAAAAGTTATTTTTGCAATAGCTTTTTTCATCTCAGCTATGCATGTGCTCTTTGCTCCAATCTCCCAGCGGTCTGTTGCATCTAAGTTTTTAGCTTCTTGAGAGATTTTTCTAATTTGCAATGCTGAACTTAGCATCATGTAAAGCTTTGCTATATTAGTAGAGTCAAGCTTTTGTTTTTTAGAGATGTCAATTATGTCCAGGTAATCTGCAGAGTTTTTAATATTAGTAACTATAGAAGCTGTTTTCTTATTTACTCCAGCTTTTACAAGTTTTTTATATTCTTTTTCTACCTTACCTGCCTCTAGCTCTGGAATTAAATTATTACTTTGTTGAAATAGTTTAAGTAAATCTTTTTTATAGCTAGTAGCAAGTTTAGCGATATCAAAGTTTCTAGGGTTATTAGTAATAATCCATCTAATTGATAATTCGGTAGCTTCTTGAATTTGATTTAGTAGATCTAAGTGCTCTTTAGTAGAGCCAGCATTATCAATCTTGCTTAATTCTTGCTCAAGTTCAGTTACTTGAAGTATTTCTTCGACAGTTAAAAATGCTCTTATTACAGTTTCTTTACTTACTGAAAGTTCTTCGCAGGTTCTAACAATGAAGCTAGAGCCCATTCTTTCTACAAATAAGTTAGCAATAATTGTAGAAATAATTTCTTTTCTAAGTGGATGCCTAAGCACATCTTTTTTGAAATTTTTTGCGATCTCTTTAGGAAAGTAATTAATTAAATACTTCTCAGTACTTTTATCTTCAGAGATCTTTGTAGAGATTATAGAGTTGTAAACGGCTATTTTAGTGTGAGCAACTAATACGCATAATTCTGGCCTAGTTAGTCCAGCCTTCTTATCTCCTCTACTAGCAAGAGCCTCATCATCTGGTAAGTCATTTTCATTTCTATTTAATAAGCCTTCATTCTCCAGCATATTGAGTAAGCTACGATAGTAACGCAGATGCTTTCTGCTTCTTCTTACTGCTAAGCTTATTAGTTGAGATTGTAATCTGTTGTGGTTAAGAACCTTATCGCAAACTTCAAGAGCACATTTTTCTAAAAGTTTATTTCTTTTATCTAGGCTAAGTTTTTTATTTTTTACTAGGGACTGAAAAAGTATTTTTAAGTTAACTTCGTGATCCGATAAATCAACTCCTCCAGAGTTATCTACAGCATCTGTGTTTACCTTTCCACCAATTCTAGAGTATTCAATTCTAGCTTTTTGAGTAAGACCTAAATTGCCTCCTTCTCCAATTACTCTAGCATGAGTTTCCTTAGAGTTGATTCTAACAGAGTCGTTACTTGGGTCTCCAACTTCATTTTCAAATGAGGCTTTAATGTAAGTTCCTATTCCTCCATTCCAAAGAAGATCTGCTGGTGCTTTAAGAATAATCTTGATTAAATCTTCACCATTGTATACTCCAGGCTCACAATTAAGAGATTTTGCAGCATCTGCATTAATCTTAATTTCTTTTGCTGCTCTTTGATATACTCCTCCACCTTTAGAGATTATTTTCTTACTATAATCTTTCCAGCTAGAATGTTTTAAATTAAATAATCTTTTTCTTTCTTTGAAAGATTTTTTAGAATTTGGATTTGGGTCTATAAAAATATTTACATGATTAAAAGCAGCAATGAGTTTAATATTGTCACTTAAAAGCATGCCGTTACCAAAAACGTCTCCTGCCATATCTCCAATGCCAGTAACAGTGAATTCTTCTTTGTCTATATCTAAGCCTATTTCTCTAAAATGCCTACAAGTTGTAACCCAGGCACCCTTAGCTGTGATTCCATATTTTTTATGGTCATAACCATTAGAACCACCAGAAGCAAAAGCATCACCAAGCCAGAAATTAAAATCATGAATTGCAATAGAGTTAGCAATATCACTAAAAGTTGCAGTTCCTCTATCTGCGGCAACTACTAAGTAGGGATCGTCGATATCGTGTATTACCGTATTTTTTGGTCTTACTATTTTACCATTAACTAAGTTATCACTTAGTTCAAGAAGAGATGTAATAAACTTTCTATAGCACTGCTCTACTTTTGCTCTAAGTGCGTCTCTACTTGTTGGTCTATTTTTAACAACAAAACCACCTTTAGCGCCTGTTGGTACGATAATGGAGTTTTTTGTAACTTGTGTTTTCATTAAACCAAGAACCTCTGTGCGAAAATCCGCCACTCTATCACTCCATCTTAGTCCACCTCTTGCTACGTATCCGCCTCTAAGGTGCACTCCCTCGAATTCATCTGCACAAACAAATGTTTCAAAAAGAGGGCGAGGGGAAGGCATTTCAGTGATTTCAGAACATTTAATTTTAAAAGCAATTCTGTATTCGTCATGTCCTTGAAAAAAGTTTGTTCTAACAGCAGCTTCAAAAAAGTTAATTAAAGATCGAAGCGCCCTATCATAGGCAAGATTGGTAACTGTTTTTAAAAGTGTCAGGTATTTGTTTTTTATTTTTTTTAGATTTTTATCTCTATTCTTATTATTTGCTCCTTTATATGCACTAGGGTCAAATTTTTCTAAGAAGTAATCAATTGCAACTTTTGCTGCCGCAGGGTTTTGGTTTAGTGCATTTACTAAGGTTAGCTTAGAGCCAATTGCCTTTATTTGCCATAGGTATTGAAGAGCTGTTCTTAAAACAGCAATATTCTCACAACTTAGTTCGGCAGAAATTATAAGACTATTTAAAGAATCGTTATAGGCTTTATTTGATAATGCTAGTTTTAAATTATTTGATATTTTTTCTGGTAGGTTTGAATCTATTTCGTTGTTGCTAAGTTTAGCAACAACAGTAAAAGCGTATATAGTATATAGGTCTTTGGATGTGACAGTGGTAACAGTTTCTCTTTCTATTGAAAATCCGATGTTATCTAGAAAAGGTATAATCTCACTTAGAGAAATAGTTTCTCCTCTTTTGTATATTATTAAATGAGTTTTCTTAAATCCAGAAACTACTCTAGAGATAGAAGAGATTTCAAATAAACTATCTTTATCTATCTTTAAGATATTTTTTATATCGTATACTGCTTCTTTGGAGCTTCTTACGGATTTATAGTCTTCAGGAAAAGCATTAGAGAAGGTATGAAAAATTTCTTCAGCTTTATCTTCTTCAAAGCTTTTATTTAATTCATCCAGTAATAACTCTTCCCAACTCTTACTTAAGTTATATATTTTTTGCTCTAGTTTTTTAGAATCTTTAGCAGAGAATATCTTAGGAACTAAAAAACTAACACTACCTAGCTCAGAGTCTCCTTTAAAAGTATAAATTTCACATGAATTTTTCTCTACTTTAAGAAATTTCTCAATCTCTTCCTTAATTAAAGCGTTGTTCTCTCCAGAGATTCTGTCTTTAGGAAGTATTAATCTAAAACAAGTAAATCTATTTAATCGATCTTTGTATATATTAAGTTTTTGTAGACCACTTTTTTTCAGCTCATAAATTATCGAGAATTCTTCTCTTAATTGAGTTAAGGAAAGCTCAATGAAATCAAATTTTGGTATATCATCTGCAAAAGAAATTAATTCTTTATAGTTGTGAGTCTTTGGAGGCAGTTTTTCGAGTTCAGCAATTTTATTAATTCTATATCTAACTAAAGGAACTTTACTTGAGTCTTCTACAAACCCTCTATAAGTAATTAGGCCTAAAAAGATTTGAAATTTATTTTTATCAATTTTAACGCAAAAACAATCTACGTAAGAGTCTCTGTGGATTGGGCTTTTAAGGGAAAGTTTACTGTGTGAAAGTACGTGGTTTTCACTAAAGAGTTTAATATCTTCTTTAATTTCTTTATTGATTGATTTGGAGTAATCTTTAACTTTAAATATGCCTTTAGTGTTTTTTGATCCACCTCTAAGCGTATATTCGCAACTTCCTAGGAAAACAAACCCTGGGTTAATTAACCATTTAATAAATTCCCCAGCTTCAGATTGTTCTAATTTATCAACTTTTTTGTATTTATTATTTAGTATGTGGCTGCTAGCATTTTCTGCTTGTATCAGAATCTCAGGGAATTCTTCAGTAACTGTAAGTAGCGTTTTTAAAAGATTTGAAACTTCTTTTTTTAGATTTACTTTTTTATTTTTAAGATTAGTTTCAACGTATACTAAAGAAATATTTTTCTCAGCATCGGAGGAGGGTATAATCGGATGAAGTTTGAATTTTTCCTCTATTCCTAGTTTCTCAAAAAGCATAGCTAATGAATCTACTACAAACGGTCTATCAAAGATGATTGTTTTAAGAATAGTATTGCCGTTTTTCTCAGTAGTTGTCTCTACTATGAAATCTTTCTCTGAGCTTATGAAGTCTAAGTATAGAACATAGGAGTCGTGTGCAAGCTTTGTTAACTTTTCAATTTCACAAGTCTTAATAAACTTAGATGAAGCTCTTCTAAATAGAGTGCTAATGAAATCACTTGGATCCGTTTTCTTGCTTCGAGTATTTTTACTTTGGCGTTTATTTAGTTTTGATAATTTCTTTTTAATATCGTTTAATTTAACGTTGTTTAGCTTTACTAAATTCTTTTTGGCAATCATCTCTAACCTATCTGTATAATTGATAATAGTTCTAACTTAAAGGCAATATATAAGCTACCTAAATTAGAATAAATTCTTTAGTTGAAAGTTAAGTCCAGGGGCTATTTTTTTAAGGCCTTTTTCTATGCCTTTATTAATAGCTTTTTCTACAAGTTCCTCCCCTCCAGATTTAGCAGCTCTTTTTACTAAGTTCTTAACATCAGGAAGAACTATAGGAGTTTTTCCATTCTTTTTAATAATTACAGGTATAATAATTGTTCCATCCTTTTCGCTTAGATACTTTAAGTTTTTGTTCTTAGCTATGATCTCTTGCGACAAAGCATTTGAAATAATTAGTTTAGTATTTAGCTCAAGCTTACCACTTGTTAGAATGTTGCCATTACCAGAGATTGTGTAAAGTGAATGAGCTAGATTGAAACTTTTAATATTTATTTTTTCACCTATTAAAGATGATTTTAAATCTAACTGACTAAAGCTAGTATTCTCTGAATTTAAGATGTTGGAATATTTTTCAGGTACATACTTACTAATTGCAGAATCTATACCAGATATGCCTTTTAATTCTTCTAGTGTCTTAGCTAGAATATTAAGACCTTTTATTGTGCCGTTTGTTGCTAAGGCTTTAATGTTAGAGTTGATAGTTTTTTTAGGTTTTTTAAGATTTAAGTTTGATTTAATATCTAGCTTGTCTAATTGGCCTTCAAGTTTAACTGAACTATTAGGCATTATGAAATTAGAGATAAGACTCAAGTCCATGTTGCTAGCACTAATATTTGCACTTGTTTTTGCTTGATTAACTATTTTAGAGTTTATATCAACTTTGCCGGAAAACATCTCAAAGTTTGATTTATCTATTGTAATAGTATTGCCATTTTTATTTAGTTTTACCTTGCTGTGTAAATTTATATTTTTAAGCAAGTCAGTGCCTTTTAAATTTAATTTATCAAGCTTAAGATCTGTATTTACATTATTATCGGTATAGCCTGAATCTACGTTTAAATTCCCTAGGACTATTCCAGAGGTCTTCCCTGCAATGTTAGGGGCTAGGATATTGAGAAATTTTTCAATATTAAAGTTAGAAGCATTTAATTTTGTCTTTGCACTAATGCTAGGTTTTTGATTAATAATTGAATTTATATTTAAGCTTTGGCCTCCAGCTTTTACATTAAGAGAATCTATCTCAATTGTATTTTCTAAATTTATTTTTCCTTTTGCTGAAAGTTCAGCATTTAATACTTTTCCATCTAAAGTAAAATTCCCTTTTTTGCTGTTGCCTATATCGCTAGCAGTTAAGTTTAAATTTTCTAATTTATATTCAGCACTTGGGCTTTTAGAAGTGTCTTTAAAGTCGATATTCAAAGAACTTATTTTAATGTCTTTTAAGTTGAATTTAACTTGCTCATCATTTTTAGTATTAGGCTTGTCTTCAGTTTTTTTATTTATAGCTTTTTTGGTTTCTTTATTTTTTTTATTTAAGATATATTTGCCAAGACTTATTAAGCCATCTTTATTTTTGCTTAATTTAAATTTAGCGTCACTTAGACTAAAAGTATCAACATTTAGCTTGCCTTTTAGTAGTTGGTTTAGTCCAGTATGTAAGAAAAGATTATCAATGCTAGCTATATTATTCTCTAGTTCTACCCTAGAGAGTTTAATACCAATGTTTGGAAATACTTTTGCTTCAATATTAGAGATTTTTACATCTTGCTTAGCGATACTCGAGATTGACTTTTCAATCTGAGGTTTAAGCTTAGATACAATGGGATTTAGAAAGAAGATACCTGCAATAATGGTGATAATTATAAGTGCAAGTAGCGATAGTATTATCTTAATTAGTTTACTCATAGTCGCAGTATTTATGACAAATGCGGATTTTCGACAACCGCAGGATTTTAGTGTAGTTATGTCACATTGTTATGGAGATTTTAATAGTTACAGGTGAGGCTTCTGGAGATGAACACGGAGCAAAAGTAGTAAGGCAAATTAAGGCCGAAAATCCTGATATTAATTTCTTTGGTATGGGTGGAGAGAATTTACGCTCATCTGGTGTTGAAATTATAGTAGATTCTAAAATTGTAGCTGGTGTAATGGGTTTTACAGAAGTTTTTTCAAAACTTTTTTCTTTACTAAAAGCAAGAAAAAAATTGATTAATGAAATTAAAAGAAGAAAGCCAAAGCTTGCAATTTTAATAGATTTTCCAGATTTTAATTTTAGCCTCTTTAAGACTTTAAAAACTCAAAATGTAAAAGTAATTTACTATGCTGCTCCTAAGGTTTGGGCTTGGAGAAAAAGTAGAGTGAAAACTATTAAAAAGTATGTAGATAAAGTACTTTCAATTATTCCATTTGAAAAAGAATTTTATCAAAAAGCTGGAGTTGATGTTACTTACGTTGGGCATCCTATTTTAGAGCATCAAGACAGAGTCTTAGATAAACAAACTCTTATGGCCAATTTAAATTTAGATTCTCAAAAAAAATTATTAGCTTTGCTGCCAGGAAGCAGAAAAGCAGAAATAGATTTGCTTCTACCTGATATGCTTGCAGCTGCTGAAATAGTTAAGAGTAAATATAAAGATATTCACAGTAAGAATATACAAGTGGCAATTCCTGTGGCTAGTTCACTAGACTATGATTCTTTAAAATCTAGAGTACCTACAGATATTAAACTTTTAAAAGGCAATGCTACAGAGTTGTTAAATTGTGCAGATGCCGCAATTATCGCTTCTGGCACAGTTTTATTGGATGCTTCATTAGCAAAAGTTCCTTTTTTAGTTCTTTATAGACTTAAGCCTTTAACTTATTTTATTGCTAAAAATTTTGTAACAGGAGTAAAGTACTTCTCCCTTCCTAATTTAATTTCTGGAAAAGAAGTAGTTAAAGAATTTCTTCAAGACCAAGTCGAACCTGAAATTATAGCAAAAGAAGTTATTAAATTTTTAGAAGACACAAATTATCGCCGTGATTTAATCTCAAATTTAGAATCTGTTAATTCACAATTAAGTATTGGAGAGAGAACTTCAAGTAAAGTAGCAAAGGAGGTGCTTCTTGCAGCAAACTCCTAATAAAAACCTTAGTGAAGATTTAATTAAAAAGCCTACAGCAAAAGAAATTTCTTTCAGGCTTCTAAAATATCTAAGACCTTATAAGTCAAAGTTTTCATTAGCTTTAGTAGCAATGGTTTTCTACGGAGCTACAGATGGGATAGTGCCTTATATTTTAAAAAGAATTCTAGATGATGTTTTTGGATCTAAGAATCCACAAATGCTTTATTATTTAATTGTTTTCATTGTTATTTTCGCCGCTTTTAGAGGCTTTTTTGGTTTTGTTCAAAAATACTTATCTGCACAAGTTGGCCTAAATGTAGTTAGAGATATTAGAAATGATATAACGAATAAGCTTTTAACTCTTCATTCTTCTTTTTATCAAGATAACACTACTGGTAATTTAATCACTCGAGTTACAAATGATACATTGTTAGTAAGAACAGCTCTTACTGATTCAGCTGCCGCAGTTCTCAGAGATACTGTAAGAATTATAGCGCTTTTAGTTGCAGCTTTTTATCTAGATCCCGTTTTAGCTAGTATTGCTTTTATTGGCTTGCCTCTTTGTTTTTTTCCAATAATTAAATTTGGAAAAAAAATTAGAAGTCTTAGTCGTTCAGGTCAAGACTCTTTAGGTGGACTTACTGCAATATTGCAAGAGATTATACTTGGTCAAAAAGTTATCCAATCTTTTTCTAGAGAAAATTTTGAGAATCAAAGATTCATGGCAGAGAACCAAGAGTTTACAAGTTTAAATAAAAAAGCAGAAAAATACAGTGCTGTAACTGGCCCAATAAATGAGTTTATTGCAAGTATGGCAATTGCTGGCGTGCTTCTTTATGGAGGCCATAGCGTTATTCATGGAACTAGAACTCAGGGAGATTTTATTGCTTTTCTAACTTCTATGTTCTTGCTTTACGATCCAATTAAAAAAACTGGGAGATTAAATTCTATTTTTCAAACTGGAATTTCAGCTGCTGAGAGAATATTTGAAATCATAGATATTAGGCCACATATTGAAGATGCAAAAAATGCAGAAACATTGGAATTGCCTATATCTTTTGTCGAGTTTGAAAATGTAGATTTTTCTTACGGAGCAGAAAAAAGTAATACTTCAGAAAACACTACTGCTAAAAATATTTTAAACCAAATTTCTTTTAAAGCTAAGGCAGGTCAAACAATTGCTCTTGTAGGTAGCTCGGGTGGTGGAAAGTCGACTATGGTTAACTTACTTCCTAGGTTCTTTGATCCCATTAAAGGTGAGGTTAGGATAAACAACAAGAGTATTAAGAATTACACTTTAGAATCTCTAAGGTCTAATATCTCAATGGTTGGTCAGAACACATTTTTATTTAATGATACCATTTATAATAATATTGCTTACGGAATGCCTAATGCTAGTAAAGAAGATGTAATCTCTGCGGCAAAAGCTGCAAATGCAGATACTTTTATTACTCAGCTTTCAGATTCTTATAATACTTCTTTAGATGAGCAGGGAATGAACTTATCTGGTGGGCAAAGAGCAAGACTTGCTATTGCAAGAGCGATACTTAAATCAGCACCTATTTTAATACTAGATGAAGCAACTGCTAGTTTAGATAGTGAGTCAGAAGGTTTGGTTCAAGAAGCAATTTCAAGGTTAATGCAGAACAAAACAGTCTTTGTAATAGCACATAGACTTTCAACTATTGTTGAAGCTGATTTAATCTTAGTTATTTCTAAAGGTGAAATAGTAGAGCAGGGGACTCATCAAGAACTCTTAGCTTTAAATGGTGAGTATTCTAAATTATATAGGTTGCAGTTTAAACAAGAAGCTATAGTGAACTCATGATTAAGTTTATCCTTTTTTGTTTTTCATTACTTTTTCTACCTTTTTTTATAATCATTTCACTTTTTAATAAAAGATTAAGAACAACTTTAAGCGAAAGATTGCTATTAGGTAATTGGTCTTCTTTTAAAAAAACAAAGCAAAAACTCATTTGGATTCATGCAGCTTCGGTTGGAGAGATTAACGGCGTAAAACCTATTTTAAAAAAACTAAAGGAAAATTTTCCGGAAATACAAATTCTAACAACTTGTTTTTCAGATACAGGCAAAGATGTACTTAAAAAACTTAACCAAGATGTTCTTATTCTTCCGTATGATAATGCTTTCTTTGCAAAAAAAGCATTAGAAAAGGCAAAGCCAGATTTAGTTTTAATCGCCGAAACTGAGATTTGGCCTTCGTTCTTACTTGAGCTTAAAAATATTCCAGTAATTTATTTTAATGCTAGAATTTCAGATTATACTTTTAAGAAATATAGTTTTTTCTCTACTTTTTTAAAGAATATTTTATCTCCTGTTGAAAAATTATTTGCACAAACAATTTTAGATAAAAAAAGATTTGAAGAGATAGGAGCAAGAAATATTGAGGTTATTGGAAACACAAAGTCTGATTTTTTAATAAATGATTTTGATAAAAATAGCTTACTACAAGTGTATAATCTCACTAGTAAGGATAAAGTTTTAGTTGCAGGAAGTGTTCATCCTAGAGAAGACGAAATAGTAATTAAAGCTTATAAACTGCTATTAAAAAAATATCAGAATTTAAAATTAATAATTGCACCTAGACATGATTTTGAACATACAGCTAGAGTTCTAAAAGAGCAGGAAGTTAGCTTTTCTAGAAGATCTGAAGATGGAAACAGTGAAAACGCATTACTCCTAGACACAATAGGAGAACTTTCAACAGTCTATTCACTTGCTACTATCGCCTATGTTGGAGGCTCTTTAGTCGATGTAGGTGGGCATAATCCAATGGAGCCAGCTAGTTTTTCTGTGCCTGTGGTAATGGGGAATTTTAACTCAACTGTTAGAGATATAGTTGAAGAATTAGAAAGTTTTGGAGCTTTAAAACTAGTAAGCAATTTTAATGAATTATACGGTGCTTTTGATGAATTTTTAAATGATTCTACTAGGGCAAAAGATTTAGGAGAGCAGGGAAGACAAGTTTTTCTAGAAAGTAGAGGAGCGAGCAATAAAGTAGTAGAGGCAGTGGCTAATTATTTGTAGCTTATAAGTTTAAGCTCTTTTCGCCCTTTCAACTCTAACTACGCCTTTTACTTGCTCTAGCTTTCTTCTAAGCTCTCTTAGCTGAGAGGCGTTCTCAATGTTGACTTCAAAACTGCAAATAAAATTTCCTGATTTTGATTGTTTCGCAGAAGCATTTAAAATATTTGCCCCTGAGTTTGAAATGCACTGAGTAAGAGATGCAAGCATTCCGATTTGGTCATAGCAAAGAATTTCTAATTTTATTGGTCTAGAAGTTTTGATGTTCGTATCCCAAGATACTTCAACAAGTCTTTCTTTCTCGAAATTCATAGACTGAGGACAACTTCTAGAATGAACTGTAACGCCTCTGCCTCTAGTTATATATCCAATTAAGATATCTCCTGGCAATGGTTCACAACATTTCGCAAAACGAAATACTACATCATCTAGTCCATGAACCTTGATACCAGTTTTTTCTCTAAAGGCTTTTGCTGCTCTTTGAAATATTCTTTGCAGTGCAGTATCTTCTTTGCCTAGCTGTTCATCTAGGTTCTCAGTTTCAGGAAATAGTTTGCTTATGATACTTTTTGTTGAAACTTTTCCATAAGATACTTCAGCATATAGTTTACTAGTTTCTTTGTAGCCTAATTCGCTAACTACTTTTCCAAGACTTCCATCTTTTGTAACTTTTGAAATATTTGATTTAACTTTTCTAAGTGCTTTTTCTAGTATCTCTTTCCCCAGGTCTTCGGAACGAGATTTTTCTTCTGCTTTGATCCAAGCTCTAATTCTTTGTTTAGCTTTTGTTGTGACTACATTTTGTAACCAGTCTTTACTTGGAGTTTGTTTTTCTTGAGTGCTAATTTCAATTGTATCTCCATTTTTTAAAGAGTAATTCAAATTAACTTGTTTACCATTTATTTTTGCTCCAACGCATTTATTTCCAATTTCTGTGTGTATTTGATAAGCAAAATCAAGAGGAGTGCTTCCTAAAGGAAGTGCGATTAGGTCTCCTTTAGGGGAGAATACAAAAACTTCATCTGAGTATAAGTCATCTTTAACGCTAGTTAAGAATTCATAAGGGTCTTTAAGTAATTTTTCTGATTCAATTAAATCTTTTAACCAAGGAAACTCGTAGTTTTGTGTCTCGTTGTGCTCATTTCCTGTTTTATATTTCCAGTGAGCTGCAATTCCTTTCTCTGCAATGCTATGCATTTCATTAGTTCTAATTTGAATTTCTATTCTGTGTGCTTTAGGCCCAATAACGGTACTGTGAAGGGATTGGTAGTTATTAGATTTTGGCATTGCAATGTAGTCTTTAAATCTACCAGGTATCGGCTTCCACGCGGCATGTATAATTCCTAGCACCGCATAACATTCCATTTGTGAATCAACTAAAATTCTAAATGCAATTAAGTCGTATATTTCCTCAAAGTTTAAAGCGTTTCTTTCCATCTTATGATAGATGGAATAAAAATGTTTTGGCCTACCTGAAACATCAGCTTTAATATTATTCTTTTTAAGTTCGTCATTAATAATCTTTACTACATCTTCAATGTAGCGAAGCCTTTGTTTTTTATTTGTTTTGATGTGATCTTTTATATCATTGTAGATACGAGGATTTAGAAACCTAAGACTTAAATCTTCAAGCTCTGATTTAATCCAGTTAATTCCTAAGCGATGAGCTAGGGGTGCATAGATATCTAAAGTTTCTTGAGCGATTCTTGTTTGTCTAGCTTCAGATAAAAATTCTAAGGTTCTCATGTTATGAACACGGTCGCTTAGTTTAAGCATTAGTACTCTAATATCTTTAGCCATTGCTAAAAGCATCTTTCTAAAATTTTCTGATTGTGCTTCTACTTTAGAGCTAAAGTTTACCTGGTTTAGTTTAGTAACGCCGTCTACAATCTCAGCTACATCATTACCAAATTCATTTTTTATATCTTCAATTGAAACACTAGTGTCTTCTACTGTGTCATGGAGTAGGGCTGCAGCAATGGAGAATATATCTAAACGTAATTTTGCGGCAATATGTGCAACTTCAATTACATGGGTAATGTAAGGTTCTCCTGAAACTCGAGTTTGGCCTTGGTGATGTTCAAGAGCAAAAGTATAAGCTTTTCTTATCAGCTCTATTTCTGGCTGAGGATGGTAGCTTTGAATTTCACTAATAATATCTTGTAATTGCAATTTTCTGACCTAAGAAAAATCATTATACTTAAAACTATACTGTGACCGGTATATTTACTGCGAACATTATATTAGCACTATATGCCTATTGGAGTATAGATATTAGTATCTCTCTTTTATAGGCATTATGATGCTAAAGTGCATATAAAAGACTCGAATAGCTGAGTCGATATTTATAGCTTAAAGTAAAAGCTTAGTGTGTTGTAGATTCTGGAGTTTCAGTAGTAGTTGGAGTGCTAGTCTCTTCACTTTCTTCTGCTGGTTTTCTAAGAGTTCTTAGAGCAATTTCTTGCTCGCTCATGAACTTAACCTTTCCATCAGCGATTTCTCTAAGAGCAGATACAACACATCTGTTTCCTCGAGTATCAGTAACAGCCTTTTTCCCGTTAAGCAGTTGCTTTGCTCTTTTTGAAGCTAATCTTACTAAAGAAAATCTATTATCTACATTTTCTAAACAGTCTTCTACGGTAATTCTTGCCATTATTCTTTCCTTTATTTATAAGCAGACAGTAAAAAGCTAATATCTACAGCAGTTTACGACATTCGAGGTCTAAAACTTGATTATTTTCTAGCATTTAGCATAATTTTTTACTAGCGATATGAAAAAGAAAGAAAAAATAAATAAAGAAAAAGTAAGAAAAGAGAAAGTAAAGTTACTTAAGCCAAAACTGAAGCCTGAGCTGAGTAAAAAAATTAAGTCTAAAACGGTTTTAATTCCAAGCTTAATTACTATGGGAGCTCTTTTTTGTGGTTTCTTAGCAATAGTTAGTGCTTATAATGGAAAGTTCTTTTACGCGGCAAAATGTATAATTGCTGCTATTATTCTAGATGGTCTAGATGGCAGAGTCGCAAGAAAATTAAATGCAACTACTCCATTTGGAAAAGAGTTTGATTCCCTAAGTGACTTAATAAGTTTTGGGGTTGCTCCTGCGATGTTGATGTATTCTTGGGGCCTTTCAAAAGTTGCAGATGAAATTGGTTTGCTTTCTTGTTTTCTCTATTTAGTTTGCTGTTCAGCAAGACTTGCAAGATTCAATTTAGATACTGATAGTGGACTAAAATCTTTTACCGGAATGCCTAGTCCAGCAGCTGCTGCTGCTTTAGTAACTCTAACTTACTGTTTCCCTTCTCAAGTAGGAAATATATATTTAGCATTTGGAATAATGGTTTATACAATTTTTGTAGCTGTTTTAATGGTTTCTAACTTTAGTTTTTTAAGCCTCAAAAAAATGCATCTCACAGAAGCGAATAAAAATAAAAGTATGCTTGGATTAGCAGCTTTAATCGTATTGTTATGGAAATACTCACAAGAGCTACTACTAATTTTAGCTATTATTTATACTTTTAGTGGACCAGTAATTTATTATTACAAAAAGCTAAAGAAAGCTTAAAGATTATCCTCTCTGTGTCTCTGCATGCTCTGAGACCTTTTTGCTGTTAAAGCTTGCTAGCATCCTGAGCATAAATATACCCAATTCTTCCTTGAGTGGAGCGAATCTCTAACCATAGTCCAATCTTTCTAATCACTTGAACATGAGTATCTAGTTTTAATCTTGCTAGTGAATTCGAAAGTAGTGAAGGGGAGCTTAAAACTTCAGTGCTTGTAATAGTTTTATACTTTAATGGCGGATCAAATTCCCTTACATCGTAGGCTTTAATACCCTTGCTAGCCTTTGGTAGTCTCGGATTAATTTTACGAGATTCTACTCTTTTAGGGCTTTGATCTATTAGCTCAGGCTTGGAGTTTGTTTCAGGACTTAGATTTGGAATTTTCTCTTTTGGTATTGGTTCTAAGTCTATTTCTTCAGAGTAGTCTTTAGCCCCACTTGTTATATCCTCAGAGTCTTCAAGGGGGGTAGAGTTGCTAATAGGCTCTTCTTGCTCAGACAATAATACTTCTTCTTCTTTTTCTTCTTCATCATTAGCTTTTTCAATAGATTCAGTATTTGTATTTAGCGATGTTATTCTTTTCTGTACGTCTTCTAGAATCTTTAGATTAGGACTCTTAGTGTCGTTATTTAAAATTTTTCTTTTTTCTAAGGTTTCTAATTCTCTTGCATCTAGATTAGAATCTATTTTGGGAAGGGCTATCTTTGGAGAAAGTGGCTGAGGCACTTTAATGTTGTAATCTACTCTAGCAAGTTGATTTTGTTCTTTAGTAAAAATAAAATTATAGGAAAAGCCTAAAAGAATTAATAAAAGCCCTGCAAGTATGTAGGCAAGTGGAAAAGATTTTTTTGTATTTTCTTTAGAGTGGGCTATTTTAGCTATTTCTTCTTGGGCTGTATCCTTTTCGGAGATAGCTCTACTAATATCTTCTAGTTCTTCTTTGTTCTTCTCTAGTCCGTACTCAGTATTGAAGGTGTCTTTCTCTAGATTCTCTAGCTCAGACTCTAGTTCAGAAATATATGAGGTAGTTTGTTTTTTATCTCTAGCTTCTTTGATTTCATTCTTAAGACAGTCTGCGTATATTACAGCAATTTCTTGTTCTTCTAAAAGTTGAAATGCTTTTTTGGAAGTTAAAACTGATAATCTACTTTGTTTCTTGTTAATCAAAGATTCACAGGTAGCGAGATAAGTTGAAGCTGCAAGTGCTTTATGCTCTTCGGTGATTTTATCATATGCCTGCTCAAGTGGAGAGACTAAAGTTGAAGCAGGTAGTAACTTTAAGTTTAATTGGCAACGAATCCACCAGAGTTTTTCTAAGACGGAGAGCTCAGTCTTTTTCTCTAAAATATCTAGAGCAGATTTAAAATCTTTTTTTTCAATTAACTTAAACCAATCAAGTTCCTTGCTATTAGGGCTATTCTTTTGGGCGTATTCGTATGAAGCTATGTTTTTACTCATTATTTGCTATATTTAGATCGTCTCTAATTAATAAATATAACCCAATGTTGAAATTTTTAATACCTCTTTTATTCTTATCTTCATGTTTTAGAATAGGTATCCCAGAAAAGTTTTATACATTTCAAAATATTGATAATACTAGCTTACTACCTAAAGTCTTTATAGTTAAAGATGACAAAGAAGATATTTATAAAATTTTTGATGAGAAGAACGTAAAAGCTCTTGGAAATCAATTTATTTTGGGTCTTTTCCCACTTACCAATTTATATTTAGAGCATGGTATTCAAAGTTACTTTAGAGAAACATTGTCTCAAAATCTTATTTCTAAAGGCCTGGTGCCGATTTTATTGCCAGAACAATATAGAAAGTCTTTAAGTTGTCCTTGGATTAAAATAGAGCCTGAATCTAGCTTGCGTATCTCAGCTTATGATTTACTAGTTACTCGTTTAGTTAAGCTTTCTGGAAATCTAAAAATTAAAATGAAAAATGGGCTTCATGAAAAATTAGAATTGAGCAATTATGATTTTTACAAACAAGCTTATCACCCTCAGTTAGCTAATTTTATGCAAGATGAAACTAATAAAGTTTTAGATAATTCTAAATTTAGCAAATATATCCAAAGTCGATTTTGTAAAAGTTTAAATATTGATAATGCTCTAATGCTTAACTTTCCAAGTATCTCATCTAAGATACCAGAGCATTTCATAAATGAATTTAATTACCAAAGGTTTAATAAGTCTATGCTTGCAAGATTGGTGCAAAGGGGAGCTGAGACTGCTCTTGAGGATCATTTGGGTAATAACGTGCTAACTGTTTTAGCGGGACGTATAGATGCTAAGAATAAATTAGATATAGATTTAAAGAGAATAGAAATTAATAAAAAAAATAAGATTAATTTGCTTTTGGAGTTTGATTATTCATTTAAGGGAATGAGGACTAAAAAGCAATGTTCTATTGAGCAAGATGTAGACACTGCTAGCGATTCTAATAGAGCCTATGCAGAGGTATTTGCAATAGAAAAAGCTGTTTACTTTTCTATAGAAAAACTATTATCGGATGAATGTTAAAAGAAAAACACTAAAAGACTAATGCTAGAGAACTTTTATAAAAAATTAGCTAGAAAGGTAAACATAAGTTCTAGAGATGTTAAAAAAATAGAACAGTATAGTTCCAGTGAACAAGGCTTTGATATTGTTTATGTTTTTAGAAGAAAATCATTATTTGAGCTTAGATTATGGAATCAGGTTTGTTCTCAACTAGGTTTTAAAAAAGGGGAGGTCTTGTATTTAAGAAGTAGACTTGGATATGAACTGAGCTTATCAAGTGTGGCTAAGCATCGAGAGTATTTTAAAGAAGAACTTCGAATTAGATTAAATAAGAGTAAGTCAAAAAGTGATGCAGTAAGTAATGATGTAGTCTTCATTCCAGTTTCATTTTTAGCAGGAAAAGGCCCAAGCTTATTTTATTTTAATTATCTTCCTGATTTCGATATTTTCCCGATTTCAGAAGTTTTTAACTTTTTTCAATTCTTATTTGAAAAAAAGAATCTTTCTGCAAAAGTAGGCTCAGCTATTAAGAAAGCTAGAGATGAGAATTCTTTATATAGGAAAATTTCTTTAGCTCTCTATAAGCATGAAAAAGCAGTTAAGTCTTCTCAATCGGATGTTGAGAAAATAATAGCTGAACCAAAAATCGAAGAACATATTAATAAAGTATCAATGCAAACAGGAGCATCTAGGCAGCAGTTAAAAGCTCAAGTGAAAAGTTGTTACGATGAGATAGCAGCAAAAATTAGTCCAATTTCTGTTAAGATAATCTATTTTATAGTCCGTCCAGTGATGAGGGCTGTTTTTAAAAAAGTGAATGTAAATGGGATTGAGGAATTAAAAGAAGCAATTAATAAAGCTCCAACTGTAATTGTTCCATCTCATCGAAGCCATTTTGATTATTTGTTAATAGGCTGGATTTTTTATCATGCCAAACTTCCTATGCCTTATGTTGCAGCAGGGGCTAATTTAAATTTTTTCCCAGTTGGCAGATTTATTAAATCGGCAGGGGGATTTTTTATAAGAAGAAAAACAGGAGCAGATTATTTATATAAATTAGTTCTAACATCTTATTTGAAATATCTTGTTAAAGTAGGTCATGTAATAGCTTTTTACATAGAAGGTGGAAGAAGTCGCTCTGGCTCAATGTTAAACCCAAAGCTAGGAATTTTAAAGTATATAGTAGCGACTTGGCAAAGTGGTCAAAGAGAAGACATATATTTTGTACCAGTTTCTATTGCTTATGAGAAAGTAGCAGAGGAGAATGCCTTAACAAAGGAGTTAAGAGGGGTTAAGAAAAAATCTGAGAGTATTTTTGAGTTATTTAAGCTTGGAAATATTTGGAAGAAAAAATTTGGCGAAGTAACAATTAATATTTCTAGCCCAATCTCTTTAGATAAGTTCCAGGAAAAGACTCAGGCTGAAAAAGAAAAATCGAGTATAGATTTAAATTTATTAACAGAAGATTTAGGTTATGAAATCTCTAGAACTGTAATGAGCAATACAATAGTTACTCTTAAAACTATTACTGCTTTAAGTTTGCTGTCTTTTAAAAATTATCAAATAGATTTAAGTGAATTTGAAAAGAGAATTAAAGATTTTAAAGATCTGTTTATAGAGAAAGAACTTTTAAGTGATTTTATTGCTAGGAAAAATAAAGAATTTTCCTTTTCAGATTTTTATACTTTGGATGGGCAAGTTCTAAGAGCGAATCTAGAAAAGCTCGCTTTAATAGATTATTATAAAAATAATATTCTTCATCATTTATTACCTTATGCGATTTTGTCTCTTAGTTTTGAGAAGAAAGTTTTAAGCAGGAAGAAAGTTCATTTTTATCATCAGCTATTTAAACCTTATTTTTTATTAAATCATTGGTCTAGCTGGGAAAAAGATTTAGAGCTTGTTTTTAAAAAATTAGCTAATAACGGTGTCGTTAAAAAAGAAGCTAATACTATTAAGCTTATAGACACTAAGTATTTTGAGAAATTTAAATATTTACTTACTCCTTTTTTTGATTCTATCTCTATTGTAGATAATGTAGTTTCTAATAGTCTTATTTTAAATAGTTCTAGTGAGGGGTTAAAAATAGAAGAAGCTTATTCAGATATTATTTCAATGCAAGATGCAAGGTATAGAGTTGAGAGTTATTCGAAGAGTTACTTAAAATTTGCTAATAATTCTCTAAAGATTGCTAAGGATCTACAGAGTGATACTGGGGTTAATTTTAGAGATGTTTTAGATTTATCTACTTAGTGTTGCTTTAAGAAGGATCTATGCTCAAGCACTTGTCTTTCTAAGTCTGTAACTAAGTCTAGAACTCTAAAACGTATGTCATCTGCAAGACAGGCAATTAATTTCCCGCATTGAGAAATAACCTCATCTTTGCCCTCTAGAGACTCAAAAATCATCTCACCGGTGCTATCTAAGTGTTCTATTCTTTCTGATAATTCTTGAAGTTTTTTTAATGTATCCATGAAACTTATGATGCTAAAAAGCTAATAACGTTTTAAAGAATATTGTTTTTCTTTTGTTTTACTTGAAAAGTAGAGTATTTTCAGGTATTTAAATTTAATAGACGCAAAAGTTAAATATTGCAGATAAGTGGATAGATTGATGGAACAAGTTATAGAAAAAGGATTTACACTGAAAATTGAGGCCATTACCTTAGGCTTCGTTCTTTGTATTATGCAAGCCCTTGATGGGATTCTGACTACTATTGGAGTAAGTAGGTTTGGAGTTGAAGTAGAGGCAAATCCTTTAATTAGAACTTTAATGCAGTCTTATGGAGAAATTGCAGCATTAGCAATAGTTAAGTCTTTAGCTATCGTAGCAATATGCATGTTAGTTTTTCTCGCACACAGAATTAGCTGGCTTTCTAAGGCAATGGGCTATGTCGCTGCCTTATATCTATTCGTAGCAATACTTCCTTGGACATATTTACTATTTTTCAAAGAGATTATTTAGTTTCTCTAAGATAGTTTTCTTTAAATCCCAACAAAAAATTAAATAATATAAAAAAAACTAAAATGAGTATTCAGTTTTTTGATTAAACCTAATTTAAGGATTAGCATGTGAATGAAGGAATGGCGGTGTTTCTTCATCGATCCGGAAATTAATCCCCGGAGGGTCTGTAGCGAAGTATTTCGTTTCAGGCCTTTTTTGTTTTTTATCTTCACAAAAAAAATAAAAAAGCGCGACGAGTCATTTTAGGCAACGTCGCGCTAAAGTCTATTAAGTAAAACGACAGTAAAATACCATAGAGGGCTACTTAAAAGACCCGCTCTAAAAAAGAGCTAGAGGGTGCTTGCAAAAGAGTTTTATAAAAAACTCTTTTCCGGGATGGAAAAGCTTACATCCTTTAGTCTAGAATAATCATTCTTGTATGACTTAATCAACTAATAATATTTCTTATAACGTCTAATAGATACTTATGTAGTTATTAACAGCAGTTATTAAGTAAACTTCTTGTCAGATCTTAATACTTATGATTAATCTCTACTTAATAACTGGAGATATGAATGCCAAATAAGAAGTTTAGTTACGGTGCGAAAACAGTAGAAGTTAAACTCCCGAATGAGTCTGAAAAACATCAGTTTAGTTTTAATAGAACTGACTGCTATTGTTCAATGTGTCATTGGATGGGTGAAGTAGACAGTTTAAAGCAATCAGTAAAACTAAGATCGGTTAATTTACAATGTCCAGATTGTTCTAATACTATTGCCGAAGTTAGCTATCATTTCTCTGAGCAAGATATCTCAAGCCCAGATACAATTAAAGCCAATTTAAAAGATAAGCTTAAAGCTAAAACTAAGAATATTAGATACGTAAATTAAAGCGCTATAAAGTAAAAGAAATACTATTTGAAAATTGACTTAGTTCAAGGTGAGGTCTCTAGCAGGATTAAAGCCTTAGCAATCCCTGCTAGTGTAGGTTTTTTCTTTAATACTATGTTTAACGTAGTAGATACTTTTTTTGCAGGTTTTATCTCAGATGTCGCCCTTGCTTCTTTGTCTCTTACTTTCCCAATTTATATGCTGCTTCTTTCAGTTTCCTTAGGAATAGGTACCGCAGTAACTACACTCTTAGGTAATATTATTGGTAGTAGTGTCGTTACCCAAACTAATAATACTTCTAATGCTATAAAAAATAATGAGAGTGTGAAGCTATTATTCCAAGCAGGTCTATTGTGCATTTTAATGGGTTTATTAATGCCAATCTTTGCTTGGTTTTGTTTCGATGAAATTTATCTTTATTTAGGAGCAAGTGGAGCTTATTTAGAACAAGCTAGAAACTACTCTATGGTGTTGTATTTTTTTAGTATTGCAATGATCTTTGTTAAATTCTTTAACGCAATCTTAAATGCAAATGGGGATACTAAAACTTACAGAAATTTTTTAATATGTAGTTTTTTATTAAATATTTTATTAAACCCTATTCTAATTTTTGAACCTTTTAATTTAGGCGTAAAAGGAATTGCAGCATCAACTGTTTTTATACAAATATTAGGCTGCATTTATTTATCAAGAGTTTGTTTTAGAAACTCTTATTTTACTCTTTGTAACTATAAGGAAAATTTAGTTCCAGATTTTAAAGTACTTTATGAAATATTATATAATGCAGTTCCTGCATTTATAAATATGTTTACAGTTGCTCTTGGTTTTTTTGTTTGTACTTACTATGTGGGGCTTTTTGGGCAAGACGCTGTAGCGGCATATGGTATTGCAACTAGAATTGAGCAAATCTTTTTATTACCTGGAATTGGCTTAAATATAGCAGTGCTAGCTATGGTTAGTCAGAATAATGGAGCTGGGCTTATTAATAGGGTGATTGAGAGTTTTAGAGTTGCTCAAAAATATGCTCTATATTTAATGCTAACAGGAGCTTTAGTGACTATTGTATTTGCAGATCAGCTTACAATGGTTTTTACGAGAAACACTAAAATTATAGAGATATCTTCTTATTTTTTAAGAATAGAAGCTTTAGTCTTTGTAGCATATTCTTCAATGTTTATTTGTACTTCAGTTTTGCAGGGTTTAAAAAAACCAATGTTTGTAGTTTGGCTAGGGGTATCAAGACAAGTCTTTTTTCCTTTTTTAGCTCTGTACTTTTTTATTGATATTCTAGGCTACGGCTTAAAGTCAATTTGGTTTTCAAGATTTTTTATTACTATTATAGCTGCGATTTTTACCAATTACTACTTAAGAAGAGAGTTGAAACTAATTAAAAAAACTAGTTAGCTCTAAACTAGCGAGAAAAATTTAAGAAGTTAAGATCTGGGTTTTGGTCAATTGTATACTGCTTTTCATGTTCTGATCTAAAAAGAACAGCGACTCTACCTTTTAAGTCTTTTGCAATTAATGATCTTGAGTGACTTTTAAATTTAGTATGGTCACCATCAAGCCATGCTCCTGTAGTGTATGACATTTCATTAAGTTCAGTATCTACATTGTAATCTTGCTTAAGTCTGTACTGTAATACTTCAAATTGTAGTCTACCAACGGCTGCTACTAAGGCTTCTGTAGAATCTAGAGGTATTAAAACTTGAATTGCTCCTTCCTGACTTAGATCGCCTAGGCCTTTATCAAATTGTTTTCTTTTCATCGCAGTTTTTGGTCTAATTTTAGCTACTACTTCAGGACAGAATTGTGGAAGCTCCTCGTAACTAAAGCCTCCTTTTTCAGAGACTGTATCTCCGATGCTAAAAATGCCAGGGTTAATTACCCCAACAATATCTCCTGGAAAAGCTTCTTCAATTGTTTGTCTTTCTCCAGCTACCATCCTATGAGTTCTTGAGAGCCTAATTTCTTTATTTAAGCGCTCATGTTTAATACTTTGGTCTCTAGAGAACTTTCCAGAACAAACTCTTAGAAACGCCATGCTGTCTCTGTGTTTAGGATCCATATTTGACTGAATTTTAAAAACATAGCCACTAAATGGTTCTTCTAGATCTACAAACATTTCTTCGTTTTCTTTAGTGCTAAAAGCTCTTCTTGGCATAGGTGAGGGGGCAGTTTGAACAAATGAATTAAAAAATGGTTCTAAGCCAAAGTTAGTTAGTGCGGAGCCAAAGAAAACTTGTGTCTGCTTACCAGCTAAAAATTTTTCTTGAGAATAAGTATTTCCAGCTTCGTTTACTAAGCTAAGTTCATAGTCTAATTGTTCAGCTAGTTTTTCAGGAATTTGGCTCTTAGCTTCTTCAAGAGGTAAAATTTTACAGTCAGCTATTTTAGCTCCTCCTACTGAAGTCTTTTTAAAAACATAAACTTCTTTTGTTGTGCAATCAGCAACACCTTGAAATTCTTTTCCAGAACCAATCGGCCAATTTCTTGCTGCTGCTTCAATTCCTAAAACTTCTTCAACCTCTGCTAATAAATCAAAAGGGTCAAGACCGGGCATGTCTAGTTTGTTAATAAAAGTAAGAACAGGAATTTTTCTTAGTGCACAAACTTCGAATAGTTTCCTAGTTTGCATCTCTACACCCTTTGCCGCATCTAATACCATTATAGCGCTATCAGCTGCAGTGAGTGTTCTGTAAGTATCCTCAGAGAAATCTTGGTGACCAGGAGTATCTAAAACATTGATTAGTGCATCGTTATATTCAAACTGCATAGCAGAAGCAGTAATTGAAATTCCTCTTTCTTGCTCCATTCCCATCCAGTCAGAGCTAGCCTTCTTACCAGTCTTTCTTCCTCTAACCATCCCAGCAGTTCTAACCATACCAGAGTATAGTAATAACTTTTCAGTTAATGTGGTTTTCCCTGCATCAGGGTGAGATATAATTGCAAAGGTTCTTCTCTTTTGCGCTTCAGCTTTAATCATTAGACTTATCGACTTATATTTGCGTATCTGATTCTTTTAGGAGTGCTAGCTTCTGCACCTAAACGTTTAATTTTATCTTCTTCATATTCAGAGAAGTTCCCATTAAACCAAGTAACCTTACTATCGCCTTCAAATGCTAAGATATGAGTAGCAATTCTATCTAAGAACCATCTATCGTGACTTATCACCACTGCGCAGCCTGCAAAGTTTAGTAAGCCTTCTTCTAATGCTCTTAAAGTGTTTATATCTAAGTCATTTGTAGGTTCATCAAGTAGTATTACATTTGCTCCTTGTTTAAGAAGTAGTGCTAATTGAACTCTATTTCTTTCCCCGCCAGATAATTCGTTAACTTTTTTCTGTTGATCTGAACCATTAAAGTTAAATCTTGCAGTATATGCTCTAGCATTTACTTGTTGTTTACCAACTTCAACTAAATCAAGACCACCAGAGATAACATCAAAAACTGTTTTATCAGAATCAAGCACTTCTCTAGATTGTTCCATATAACCTAGCACTGCAGTCTCTCCAGTTTTAAATTCTCCAGTATCAGGTTTTTCCAATCCTGTTATTAATTTAAATAAAGTAGTTTTACCCGCTCCGTTTGGTCCAATAATTCCAACGATACCACCTGGGGGAAGCGAAAATGATAAATCTTGATATAAAACTTTATCTTCAAAAGTTTTAGAAATACCTTTTGCTTCAAGAACAATATCTCCAAGTCTTGGTCCTGGTGGAATGAATATTTTTATATCTTTAGAGATCTTCTCGGCATCTTGTTTTAGTAAGTCATCATATGCATTGATTCTAGCTTTGTTCTTAGAGCGCCTAGCCTTAGGAGCCATCTTAATCCATTCAAGTTCTCTTTTAAGAGTCTTAGCTCTTTTATCTTCTCCTTTAGCCTCATCTGCTAAACGTTTTTGTTTTTGCTCTAGCCAAGAAGAGTAATTTCCTTTCCAGGGAATACCTTGTCCTCTATCAAGTTCTAAAATCCAACCAGCTACGTTATCTAAGAAGTATCTATCGTGTGTTACAGCAATTACTGTGCCCTTGTATTGTTGTAAATGCTTTTCTAGCCAGTATACTGATTCAGCATCTAAATGGTTTGTAGGTTCATCAAGTAGCAAGATATCAGGCTCAGAAATTAATAACTTACAAAGTGCAACTCTTCTTCTCTCTCCACCAGATAAGTTCGCTACATTTTGGTCCGCTGGTGGGCATCTTAATGCCTCCATAGCATAGTTAAGTTTATCATCTAACTCCCAAGCATTCGCCGCATCTAATTTTTCCATTAGTGTAGCTTGCCTAGTTGTAAGTTTCTCCATTTCTTTATCATCTGAAACTTCTGCAAACTTAGCGTTTATTTCTTCAAATTCTTTAAGTAGATCTGCAGTTTCACCTGCTCCTTGAGCAACAATTTCTTTAACAGTTAAATTTGGATCTAATTGAGGCTCTTGCTCTAAAAAACCAACAGTGTAGCCATCTGATAAATGAGCCTCGCCAATAAAGTCTGTATCCACGCCTGCCATGATCTTTAACAACGTAGATTTTCCAGAACCGTTTAGTCCTAAAACACCAATTTTAGCACCATAAAAATATGATAGTGAAATGTCTTTTAAAACATGTTTTTTAGGAGGTACGACTTTACCAACTGACATCATGCTATAAATTACTTTTTTATCATCGCTCATATAGTTAAGACCTTTTAGATTTAGAGCCAGATAATATAGTTAAGTTCGGGTAGTGGCAAGCTTCTGGCGCTAATTCTTAGTCTTAGTCTTAATCTTAATCTTCGTCTTTTTCTTCGTCTTGGTCTAAAAAAATCAAGATTTCAGACTAGGATTAAGACTAGGACCAAGACGAAGATCAGGACTAAGATTAGGACTAAGAAGTAAGACCAAGACCAAGATTAAGATCAAGACCAGGATTAGGGCTAAGATTTAGGACTGGAACAATCCATAAATATAAACTATTAATAAACACATGGCAGATAGTAAAAAAACAAATACTCTATTCATCGAAGTAACAGGCTCTGGTCTACCCGAAGTCGACGGCTTATTTGTTCCTTCAACTGCACCACCAAAAGAGTCTGAATCAGGAACACTCTCAAGTCTAGGATACTGGAATGGAAAAATGGCTTGGGACAGAGCTGATGGTAAATCTGCAAGGAGTCCATCAATCTCTTATTCTAATTCTTATAAGTCATGGAGAATCTCTAGACTAGATGGCCATTTAGCTTATGATTTCACTTGTGATGACGACTTGCCCCCAATTAAGGGTGATTGGCATGTTTACAAAAAGGGAGTAGCCCCTGCGCCAAAAGTAACTATTCATTATTGTGATCCTAGAAAGCCTTGTCCTAAGCCTAATGTCGTTTTTGTTTTAGGTGGTCCTGGAACAGGTAAGGGAACAATGTGCGAGCTCGCAGAAGTTCAACTCGGTTGGACCCATTTATCAATTGGAGATTTGTTACGTAAAGAACGTGAGGCAGGTGGTAAGACTGCAGAGACAATTGAAGAGTATATAACTGCTGGGAAGTTAGTGCCTAATGAAATAACTGTTACTTTACTTGATTCCGCAATGGAGAAAATTATTAGAACAACTGGGAATAATAATTTTTTACTTGATGGCTTTCCACGTTCTTTAAAAAACATGGAAGGGTGGTATGAAATTTTTGGTAAAGAAACCGAGCTACCTAAAATGCTTTATTTAGAATGTCCTCTCCCAGTGTTAGAACAACGTATTTTAGGTCGTGCAAAGTATTCTGGAAGAAGTGATGATAATTTAGAAAGTATGAAACTTCGTTTTGATACTTTTAAGTCTGAGACTGTGCCAACGGTCGATTTTTTTAAGAGCAAGAATAAATGTGTAGAGATTGATACTAGTTCGGACCGAGAAACTGTATATGCAAAGGTGAAAAATTATTTATCAGAATATACAGATAAAGAATTAATCGACAAGCCACTTAGTGAAAGAGCTGAGATTCTGCTCGGTTTAAAGCCTTATCCTAAGAAGTCCTAATAATGTCCCTATATATGCACCTGATAAAATTTTAAGAAACCTATAAAAAAAATTTGTTAAAAAACTTATGAATGAATACGTAATTGCCTTTCAAGGCGGTTTAGCAGCCACTTTCGCCACTCTTGTAGCTTCTTTCTCAGGAGGAGGGCTTTCTCTAATCTTGTTTCCTATACTATTGTTTATTACTCCTTATTCTTATGTTTCACTTCTTACGGTAGCTAAAGTAAGTGCAACTCTTATGACTATTACCAGTACAAGAATTCATGCTTTTAAAAATAAACTTGATTATAAATTCATATTGCATTTAGCATTGTTCCAAGTTCTAGGAACGGCACTTGGAACTTATTTTTTACAATATAAATTTAATGAAAACTTATTTAAAACATTACTTGCTTGGACAATTGTTTTAACTGCTAGCTATTTATTTTTCTCTAAAAAAATAGGTTTAGAACAAAAAATCAAAAAAGAAATAACTAAAGAAGTTTACATAGAATCTGCAATTGTTTGTTTCTTAATTAGTATCTTAAATGGTCTTTTTGGTGGGACTGGTATTTTTATTACAATATATCTTTTAGTTGCCTTAAAGATGTCTTTTATAGAGTCAATGAAGCTTGTAATGCCATCTTGTGGAATTGTAAATTTTATACAAAGTCTTTACTTGTTATTTTCAGAATGGGTAGAATGGAAATTGGTCGCATGTGTTGTGTTGGGTAGTATCGTTGGTAGTTTCTTCGGAACCAGACTCCAGTATTTAAAAGGAAATCTTTGGGTTAAAAGGGCAGCCGTTATTGTGATGTATGTAATAGGAGTCAGAACTCTCTTGTAGTTTTATTTAAGCAATAAAACAAAGGATAAACTCAATAAATCAAATAAAAAATGATAAATAATTACAGGAAGTAGTTTTTCTTTAGTGCAAATATAAGCAAGTCCAAAACCAAAACCTAAGCCTGCTGTTGATATTGCTGCTTGTAGTCCCCAACTATGATAATGAGCAAATCCAAAAATTATAGAGCTAATTAATATTGCAATTAGATCTCTATATTTTGACTTTGCTAGTATCTTAGAGCGTCTTAGGGAGCTTAGTAACAATCCTCTAAAAACAACTTCTTCTAAAACTGCAATCCAAATAGATAGAAATAAAATGTAGCCAGAAAGTTCTAAATAAGAAACTTTACTTGCAAGTTGTTTTGGCCTTAAAGTTTCGGTTATTGTTTCAGAATGTTGTGAGAGTATGTCAGGGCAGAGTAGCACGATTATAACTGCAGGAATGCATCCTAAGGCGAAAGCAGTATGTGTTAAGATTAAATCTTTTTTAATTCCTTTGTATAAATTGATTTTGGGAAAATTTAATTTGTTTCTAAAAAGTATTGAAATTATACAAATTACTCCAAATATAACAGTAGAGATATAAGAAGATGAATATATCGAACTAAGTATTGGGATAAAAGATATAAGCAAGCATAAGATTACAGTTTTGTTTTCTAGGTAATTATTAAGCTCTATTTTGCTATTGTGTTTATATTTTGAATGTAAATCTTTCCATTTCTCTATTGCTAGGAATTTATTTAAACTGCTTTGTTCTTGAGAGGATTTTTCCATAGATTAAGGTATTGTCGACATTTATAGATGAAACCTTAGTATAGAAATTACTTTTCTAGACTAAATGTTCTTTTTTAGCTAACTTTTTCTTCTATGAATAAAAAAGATCTTTCGAATTCGTCTCTTAGCTTACTTTTTGTAAGCACGTTATTAATAATATTTTTAACTTCTTGTTCATCATTATTTTTTGCAATGAACCCTCCTGAGGTTACTTTATCTAATATTACTATCGATCGTATAGAATTATTAGAAACTACTGCTACGATTACTCTTAGAGTAGAAAACGAAAACAACGATACTTTAGAGGTTTCAAATGGCTCGTATAATCTCTACATTAATGACTCTTATGTTGGAAGAAGTTTAGATAATATTGGTCTAACTGTTAAGCCGTATTCTACAGCTGATAAGAGTTTGAAAATTAAAATAGACAATATGAAAATTCTAAGACAAATGGATACTTTGTTCTCTAAATCTAGAGTGAATTATACTCTTAGGACAAATATACAATTAGTTAAACCTTTTAAGAGACTTTTAAAGCTTGAGAAAAAAGGCGAAGTTAACTTATTTAGAAAGTCATAAATCAAGTAAAATTTTATTTAGGTAATGAAAACACTTCTTTGGTTTAGAAATGATCTTCGTATTGAAGACAATGAAGCTTTATCAAAAGCTTCTAAAGGTGAAATACTTCCAGTTTATATCTATGATCAGGAATTAGGCAGTGCCTCTAAGTGGTATCTACACCATGCGCTTAAGAAGTTAGAACAAGATTTAAAGTCTCCTTTATATATCGCAAAAGGGAAGGCGGAAGATATTATATTAGAACTAACCAAGAAATATAAAATAGAAAATGTTTATTGGAACAGGTTGTATGAGCCTGAGCTTATAAAAAGAGATAAAAAAATTAAATCTGCCTTAAAAGAAAAGCAGATAGAAGTTCAGTCATTCTCAGGTTTTTTATTAGTTGAGCCTTGGAAGACTATGAATAAGTCTGGAAAGCCTTATCAAGTTTTTACACCTTTTTGGAGAAATCTAAATAAAATTTATGAACATAAAAAACCTTTATCTAAGCCTAGAAATTTGAGCTTTATTAAAGCTAAAGATTTATCTGTAGAAGATTTAAAATTATTACCTGAAATTAAATGGGATAATGGTTTTAGTGAGTATTGGGACAGTATTGATTTTGATTTAAAAGGTGAGTTTAAAGTAGATAAATATTTAGAGCTAAGAAACTTCCCCTCAATTAGGGGAACTTCACAACTTTCTCCAGCACTGCATTTTGGGCAAGTAAGTCCTAGGATGTTATGGGATAAAGCATTAAAGTTAAAAAATTATAACGCAGTTGAGCCATACTTAAGACAGTTAGCTTGGAGAGATTTTGCGAATAACTTACTTTTTCATTTTCCTAAAACTGTTAGAAAACCTTTAAGAGATAATTTTAAAAAATTTCCTTGGAGAAAAAACAAAAAATATTTAACTGCATGGCAAAAAGGAGTGACTGGTTATCCAATAGTTGATGCTGGCATGAGAGAGCTTTGGCAAACAGGCTGGATGCATAATAGAGTCAGAATGATTGTAGGAAGTTTTCTGGTAAAAAATCTTTTACTACATTGGCATAATGGTGCTGATTGGTTCATGGATACTTTAGTTGATGCAGACTTAGCTAATAATACAATGGGTTGGCAGTGGATAGCTGGGTGTGGTGCAGATGCAGCACCTTATTTTAGAGTATTTAATCCTGTATTGCAGGGTGAGAGATTCGATAAGGAAGGTGCTTATGTTAAAAAATGGATTCCTGAACTAGAAGAGGTTCCTAAAAAATGGGTACATAAAATTTGGCAGGCTCCTGATGAAATTAAGGAGTTCGCTAAAAACTATCCAGAGCCAATAGTTGACTTAGCAGAGTCTAGGGACGTCGCACTTGAAGCGTATTACTTAATGAAGGATAAGACTGCAAAGGAGAATAAAAAATGATTATAAAAGATATTCCTATTATTTATATTTTACCAATAATTGCAGCTTTAATTGGCTGGATGACTAATTGGATAGCAGTGAAAATGTTATTCCATCCTAGAAAACCGATACTAGGTATTCAAGGAATTTTTCCAAAAAGGCAGACTGCTCTTGCTGAAAAACTTGCAGATGTAGTAGCAACAGAACTTTTAACTTCTAATGATTTAGTTAATACAATTAAAAAAGCATTAAGCTCAAAGCCTGAGAAGCTTCAATCTGCAATTAATAAAATTGTTACCACTGTATTACCTGAGAAGTTTCCATTGCTAGCGATGGTATTAACACCAGAAGTCGCTGAGACTATTAGTAAAGTTTTTACAGATTCTTTTTCTGAAATAGCAGGGGAGTTATTCTCAGGTTTAAATATTGGTGATCAGCACATTCGTCAAACTGTTAAAGATAAAGTGGTCAATTTTTCTAGTGATAAACTTGAGAAAATTCTTTTTTCGATTATGAAAAAAGAATTTAAATTTATTGAACTAGTCGGAGCAGTGCTAGGATTTTTTATAGGCCTAGCACAAGTTCTATTAATCTCATTGTGAGCTCTGCAAAATGAAAATTATATGCCCTTTACGTCTTTTCTAGTCCCAAAACTAAATTTACCTTTTTTAGCTTTAATCGTATACTTAATACCATCTTTTGCATTATCAAACATATAGAAACCATTGGCATCAGTTAATACTGTTCCTAGTTCCCCAGCATCAATTTCAACTCCTTGTAATGGCTTTCCTTTATGCATAACTTTA
Source organism: uncultured Bdellovibrionales bacterium (assembly GCA_964408435.1). Classification (GTDB taxonomy): domain Bacteria; phylum Bdellovibrionota_C; class UBA2361; order SZUA-149; family CAYOZL01; genus CAYOZL01. The sequence continues at coordinate 50,012 of CAYOZL010000006.1, forward strand.
CCACTGATAGTTAGTAACTTATTAGCAACAAAGTCTAGGTTATTAATGCTACTAGTAAGCATTCCTGATAGCTTGTTGTTTTCAAAAGTTAGTTTATCTTTAAAAGCAGTAATTTCGTAATTACTATCTTCTTCTATCTTATGGAATTCATACTTTCCATCTGCTCCAGATACTGTTTTTCCTATTCTACCAGCATCAATATTTACTCCTTCTAATCCTTTACCGTCTAATGTGATTGTGCCGGCTAAAGAAAATAGTTTGATTGCTTCGATTTCTATTTTAGTATCAGAAGTGATTATTCCATTTTTATTTTTATAATTGAAATTATAATTTTCATCGTTAATTACAACTTCATATGAAGTATCCTCTTCAACATCTTCAATTGAAAAATTACCATCATAATCAGTAGTAGCTTTTCCAGTTTGACCTAAATCAACTGAAATATTTGCTAGACCTTTACCTTTATTTTGAACTTTTCCACTTAATGTAAAAAGTTCAAGTGCTTCAAAGTCTAAGTCAGAAATATCATCACCTTCTGTTTTAATACTTAGCTCGGTTGCCATACTATCTGTTGCAACACTAGAAGAGCTAGTTGCAGATAATGGTGTGCTAGGTGAGCTGCTACTAAATGAACTAGTACTAGATAGTTCCTGGTTTGAGCTCAATACACTTGTCTGGCTAAAGTTAGCATCCTTATTCTCTAAGATTTTAGCAGTATCTTTTGGATCAAATTTTTGAGTAGGTTTTCTTTCAAAATCTTTTGATTCATCGCTTTCTTGCTTTTTAACTATTTCCTCAAATTTATTTGCTTGCTCTTCTTGATTATAGCTATTGTTCATTTGAATTTGTATCATCTCAGATTCTCTAACTACCGGTCTTAAACCACTTTTTTCTTTAGCTTGAGATTTTCTGTATAAAGATTTGAAATCATCTTTTGCCTCTGCTTGTTTAAAAGTAGGGATAAAAGGAGTTTCTTTTTGAGTCTCCTCTACTACAACTTTCTCTTCTTTAACTTCTTGTCCAGTTATTTCTGGTTGCTCTGAAGGAGATTTTAATAAATCACTTCTTACAATAACTTTAGATGGAGTAGACCTTGGTGTAGAAAACTTTTTTCTAAGCTCACTAGAATTACTACTTGATTCAGCAGATTTATGAATTGGTTTAATTAGATAGCTACCAATTGAAATTCTTTTATTAAATTCAAAAGAAACTTCAGTGTTAGGATCTATACTAATGTTTTCTAGTCTTGTGCCTTTACCAGTTCCTAGGTCAGTTAAGTATAGTTTTTTCGAGCCTTGATAATTCTCTACTCTTATTTGCGCGTGAAAATCAGAAACATCTTCGCTATTTAAAACGATATCATTACTATCAGCTCTACCTATGTTAATAATTTCTTTGTCATAGCCTTCTGTGCGAGGTTTTTCATCTGAATCAAAATCTAACGAAATTATTGTAACTTGTATTGACATTTTATTTACCTATATATCCTAAACAATTTAATTTTTTTACCTTCAATAGTTTGATTCAGTTCTGCTCTAAAAAGAATCTACTTTTTACTTAAAGTCTATAAATGTTTAAATCACAGGACTTTAAGCTACATAATTATCTTGAAAAACTATTGTTTCCTAACCACTTATTCTTAATTTACATCATTATCATAATTATATCGTCATGATGCTCATAACTATTAATAGTTATCTTTCTCAATTTTAGTTTCTTTTAGCTTCTTTAAGTCTCTAAGCTGATTTTCGAGGTTTAATTTAGTAAATTCCCACATATACTTAGTTCTATTCATCCCACCTAAAGTTAGCTCCCATAAACCATGTCTTCGGGTAGTTTCAGATAAGGCCTGTCTAAGGGGCTTTTTTGTATAAATAATATAAGGGTATTTATCTTCTATGCTTTGTACAATTTTTTTATACGAAGTCTCAGTCTTTAATATTTTATTTGCTAATTTACTAGCTCCTAACTGGTCTTCTATTTTTTTATTAATTTTCTTAAGCTCTATTTCAGTATGATATATTTGTCGATCTAGTAGGGCAGAGTAGTTAAAAAGCTCTTGTAACTCTAGTTGTAAAGTATAAGGAAACCTCTTTTTTTCAGCTTTTACTGCGTATTCTATCCTTGGTTTATAATTTATTAAATACGTATATAAGAAGTAAAAATGCTCAATTTGAGGGAAGTATCCGTTTCCTATTGCTCTATGCATAAGTTCAACTAAGCCCAGAGGGGTTAGAAGGTATCTAGGTTTTGATTTCCTAAGGTAGCTTCTAGCATAACCATCTTTTACTAAGTTATTTAAATATCTCTGTATTTGAGTGTTTTTTAATTCAAACTCTTCAAATGCAGACTCGGTCCAGTTTACAAAACATTCTAAAAGCCATCTTACATCTCTTTGTCTAAAACCAATGCCATCAGGAGCACTTGCATGAGCACCTAGTATGGCGGGGGCGACCAAAACACCGTAGCGATTAAGTAAATTGTCTTTCATTTGTTACATTGTAACAAAATAATATCTCCTTTGATAGAACCTAATATTGCTTTATATCAGCGTTTAAAGTCTATTAGGGAAGTTTTAAAGGCTTTATTATTAAATTTGTTACATTGTAACATTTTTAAACTAGATTAAAAAAGCTCTTTGTATACAATGATTCTAGAAGAAAAAAACAAAAGGTAATATAGAGTGAGTAAAAATACATTATACGAAATAGATAGGTATCAATTCCATGCAAAAAACTGGGAAGATGCTTTTATTAATACTGAACAGGCATTAATGAAATTAAAAACAAAAGGGTATCCAAATACTGAACTATTAATTGAATCTTTAAGAGGAGTGGATAGGTTAATCTCTGAGCGTTTAAGTTCTAGAGAAGTAAGAGGAGCGGTTAATTTAATAACTAGGTATTTGAGAAAAGCAAAAAATAATAGAATGTTAATTAGAGCCTTGCGCAATCCTAAGTCAACATCTGATTTAGCAGTTTGTACTCTGATAAAGAGAGCTTCTTATGAAATAGAACAAGCTGTTCAAGCTTATTCTAAGTCTTGTAATAAGAATATTGATGCTAAATATGAGCTAACATCAAATTTAAGTAGTGCTTTATTCTCTTTATTAAGTGCAGCTACTCAAGCTCAAAAGCTCTCTTAGTTGCGGCATCTATGGCATTTTTTACTGTAGCTTGAAAGTTATCTTTTTTGAAGCTATTAAGCCCTGCAACAGTAGTGCCATTAGGAGAGCTTACCATTTGAATTAATTTTTTAGGTTCTATTTCTTTCTCTAGTAATAGTTTGCAGGTGCCAATTAGAGTCTCAATCGCTAGTTTCGTAGTATCTAGCTTTAAGCCATTTTCTTTAGCTGCAATGCTTAAAGACTCTATAAATAAAGCAACAAAAGCAGGGCCACTCCCACAAAGAGCTGTTGCAGCATTAATCTCATTTTCATCCTTGCAGATGTAAGAACTACCTGTAGAGTTAAATATTTCTTGAGCTATTAGTAAGTCTTTTTCGTTTTCAGAGAACATTACATTTACTCCTGCTCCAACTATCGCAGGAAGGTTAGGCATTACTCTTACTATTCTAGCTTTTTCTCCTAATAAATTTTTAAATCTTTCTACCTTAACACCAGCAGCGACTGAGATATAAAGAGATTCAGGCTTAATAGTGACATTCTCAAATAAATTTTTAATATTATTAGGTTTAACAGCAATTATATTAATTTCATTTTGAATAATTTCTTTAGATGTTTTTATTTCAAAAGTTTTCTCTATTTGTTCTAATTTAGACTGGTCTTGATCTACTGCAGTGATTTCATAATTATTAGTCCTACTTTTTTTAAGTAAGCCCCTAATAATAGCTTCACCCATATTGCCTACACCTATAACGCTGATTTTTTTCATGTCCGGATAATACTCCATACTGTCTTAACATTCTAGACAAATAAAAAGCCTAGAGTTAAACTAGTAATATGAAAGATATCAAAATCTCCGCGCTACCAGAATTTGTGCCAAATCAATCCAATTTAGAACAAAATTCGTACGTATACTCCTATAAGGTTAAAATTAAAAACAATTCAGATAAGACGGTTCAATTAATCAATAGGCATTGGAGGGTCTATTCTGCAGGGGTTCAAATTGCAGATGTTAAGGGTGAAGGCGTAGTAGGGAAGCAACCAGTTCTTAAGCCAGGACAAGAGTTTGAGTATTCTAGTTGGACTATCGTTAGAGATGTTTATGGGGAAATGAAAGGAGAGTATACCTTTCATACCGAAGATGGAACGTTTGTGGATATAGAAGTTCCGTCTTTTAATTTAATTTATGTTAGTCAAGACAATTTACATTAAAGATCTAAACTAAGATGAACTACATTATACTAACTCATTAATACAATTAAGTTGCTACTGTTAACTTATTAGCTAGGCGTTAGCCTGAGCTATCTTTTCATCTATGCTATTTGCCACTATCTCAGGAGCAGTAATTGTCTCATCGATAGCTGTTTGTTCTACAACTACTTCTTTTTCAATAACTGAACTACTTTCATTAGTGAGATTTTCACTGCTAGTTGTTTTTTGTTCTATTAGTAAATTGTTAAAATTCTCAGTAGAGCCAATATGGCCACCGATAACTTCGATTGCTTTTTGATAAGCCTGAGCAGAATTTAATATGCCGTCTCTTAACTCAGCAAGCTGAGATGATACTTCGTTTGAAAATCCTTGTTTTTCTTTATCGAAGTCTTCACGAGCTTTTTCTAAAGCTTCATTGTAAGCTTTTTTGGATTTTCCAGTAGTGAAAAACATTTTTCCAAGCAGTACTCCAGCAAGTAAAAATCCAATGTTTATTAAAAACCAATTAACAAAAAAAGGCTCACTAATTAATTCTCTTACGTATGCATAATTCATGTATTATTAATAAAGGATAAATGACCTAAAGTAAACTTACTAGAAATAAGTCTATGCAAATCAATGAGCAAATTAATATAAATTAATTTATATAATTCTTAATATCTGAGTGTTCTTCTAGTAGACTATTACTAGTGTTTTCAAGATCTTTTGTCTTTGACTTAACTTGATTAAATAACCTAGAAATAGAAGCATTATAAGCTAGTTTATGAATCTTTTCCTCAAGTTTTTTAATGTTGTAATTTTGTTCGGAATAATTATGTTCTAGTAGGGAATCCATAACTTCTTTGGCAACTTGTTCTGCATCATCTGCACAACCAGTTAGAAGTATAGCAATAGAAAAAACTTTTTCTTTCCATTCTTCTTCTATGCACTGTTTTTTATCTTGCACAAAAATACCTTTCCCAAAATTGTTTTTTATATTTTTCATAACCTTTAAAATCCCTTAAAAATAAAACCCTAAAAATACCTAACAAAGTAGTTTTAGTATAAATCGCTAATGATTTCAAATTTATTTATAGAATAGATGTTCTACTAATATAAATTTTTGTTAATAAACCTAATAATATAAATACGCTAGCAGTAGTAGGCATATATAAAATAAGCTCACTGTTGTTCAAAGAAGCTTGTGCGATAATTCCAGTAATAAACAGAGCAAAACCATTTCCAGTTTTAATTAAAAAATTAATTGCTCCAAAGTAGATACTAATTTTATCTTTAGCTATCTCACTTACAGCTTTTGCTTCTAGACCTAAAAGTATTGCTATTGGCATTCCTGAAAGGGCAAATAAAAGCATATAAGAATTAAAAGAAGCTTTAATTGAAATCATTATAAAGTAAAGTAGAGCTAGAGATGTAGCTGCTGTAAAAACACTTTTTTCCCAACCCCATTTTTTAGAGAGTTTTTGTGAGATAAGAAAAGAGGGGATGGCAACTATTATCATTGGAGCAAGTAGCAGGCTTACGTCTGTTGTTTTGCCACCTAGTAAATCTATTGCTAAAAAAGGTGCTGCTGCAGTCATAGTAGTAAGAGACATTTGAGAGGAAACAAAGATAGAGCTAGCACTAATAAATTTTTTATCTTTAAGAGCGGAGAAAATTTCTGACAATATCTCTGAAAAAATCCCAGAAAATATAAGCTTATAATTTTGACTGCTTAATTTAAAAATATTTTCAATATTTTTTGAAGGTTTAACCTTAGGACGAAAATTTGGAAGATACATCAAGATAAAAGAGCAAGAAGCAGTGATTATGGCTGCATCCATATATCCGTAATGTTCTACTATTAAGGGCCCAATTATAAAACTAATAGCAGTAGCAAGTAAAAGACCAAAACCTAAAAGGTTAGATAGTGTAGTGTTATCTTCTGAGTAGTCTGAAATTAGAGACCAGTAGGGAATGCAATAAATACTATAGCCTGTAAAAAATAAGCTCATACCAAGAAATTCTAGAAGCCATTTATACTGTGTGCTTGGAGTTGAGTAAAAACATAAAATCAAGCCTAAACAGAAAAAAGGAATAGATAAATTGATTAAAGTGAATTTATTTTTGATTCTATCTGAGAAGTATCCACATATAGGGTCTGTAATTGCATCGTAGAATCTAAAGAATAAAATTAAGGTAGCTAGTGCACTACTAAGAAAAACACCAGAGTTAGAATATTTTATAATCCATTGAAAGAAAAATCTGGCGCTTAACATTACACCTAGTTGGCCAGAGGTGTAGAAAAGCTTTTCGGATAATTTCAATCTTTTAACCTACTAAGCAATCCAGATTAACATTATAGGCCAGCTAAACACTCCAGGGCTATACATCCCAAGTATGGCCAGAATTATAAAGTTGCTCTAGGTTGTTATCTATATTGTCTTTAAGCTTAGATTTCTCTTTTAAGTCTTTTTCTTGCTCAACATAACTTTGCTCAAAGCTAGGTCTGTCAGCTTTATAAATAATTCCAACTGGCACAGGAAATTCTGGATTTGAAAGCGTAGTTAGTATCTGCGCAAGAACTAAATTATTTTGGTCATGAATAAAAACACCTGCTTTAATAGCTTCGTCTTCATTGCCAGCTTCAAAGCCAACAACTTTAGCTTTAAAGTTTTTATCAATCACAATTCCTTTATCTTTTTCTTTCCCGAAAATTAAAGGTTTGCCATGTTCAAGATAAATTAGATTCTCAGGTCTTTTCTTCTTATCTGATAAATGCTCCCAAGCACCATCATTAAAGATGTTACAGTTCTGCATTACTTCAATAAATGCACAGCCTTTATGACTTTCTGATTCTTTAAGTAAACTGCCAAGTAATTTCGCATCAACATCTAGACATCTTGCAACAAAAGAACTTTCTGCTCCAAGTGCAAATTTTAAAGGGTTAACAGGATGATCAATTGAACCGTATGGAGTTGAACCAGTTTTCTTGCCAGTTTCAGAAGTAGGAGAGTACTGTCCTTTAGTTAGGCCGTAAATTCTATTGTTAAATAGTATTACATTTATATCAACGTTTCTTCTAAGTAGATGTAAGGCATGATTCCCCCCAATACTTAGAGCATCTCCATCTCCAGTTATCATCCAAACACTAAGTTCTGGATTTGTAACTTTAATACCTGTTGCAAAAGCTGGAGCTCTTCCGTGAATAGTATGGAATCCATATGTATTCATGTAGTAAGGAAATCTACTAGAACAACCAATTCCTGAGACAAAAACAAATTTTTCTTTTGGTATCTCAAGCTCTGGTAATGTTCTTTGAACAGTTGCTAGAATTGAATAATCCCCACAACCTGGACACCACCTAACATCATTAGGTGTTTCAAAATCTTTTTTCTTTAGCTGTACTAAATTTGACATTATTGAGGCCTCGCAAGTGCAATTATTTCTTTTACTAGGTTTTTAACATTAAGAGGTAGTCCCATTACTTGGTTAAAACCAATTAGATTTAGTTGCTCACCGTTTTCAGATTCGCTTTTAATTACTTTAGTAAGCTGTCCACAGTTAATTTCAGGAACTAAGACTCTTTTAAAGCTTTTAATTATTGATTCTAAATCAGGTGGTAGCGGATTCATGTAATGAACATGAGCTCTACTTACTTCAATGCCTTCAGCTCTTGCTTTGTTAACTGCCTCAGTAATACTACCTTCAGTAGAACCCCAGCCAAGAACTAGTAGTTCACCAGTTTCCTTACCGTCTATTTGAGTTTTAGGTATTTCAGATGCAATTCTTTTAATTTTCTCAGCTCTGTAATTAGTCATTTGCTGATGGTTATCTGGGTTGTAACTAACCTCGCCAGTTACATCTTCTTTTTCTAGTCCACCAATTCTATGTTCTAAGCCTTTAGTTCCCGGTATTGCCCATGCTCTAGCTAGAGTTTTTTCATCTCTTTTATATGGCATGAATTTTTCACCACCTTCGCTATCTTTTGCTTTAGCAAAGCTAACATCAAATTTATTTAAATCTTTAGGATTAGGAATCTTCCAAGGCCCAGCACTATTACTAATAAAACCATCAGATAAAAGCATTACTGGAGTCATATATTTAACTGCAATTCTACAAGCTTCATAAGCTAGATGAAAAGCTGAGTCAGGATTTGAGACTGCAAGCACACAAGTTGGGCTCTCACCATGTCTTCCATAAATAGCTTGAAGTAAATCTGATTGTTCTGTTTTAGTTGGTAGTCCAGTTGATGGGCCACCTCTTTGAACATTTATAACTACTAGAGGTAATTCAGTAATAGTTGCAAGTCCTAATGCTTCTCCTTTTAAAGCAATTCCTGGCCCACTTGAGCTTGTTACTGCGAGTGCTCCAGCAAAAGAAGCTCCAATTGCTGAACAAATTGCAGCAATTTCATCTTCAGCTTGAAAAGTTCTTACATTGTATTGTTTGTGTTTTGCTAGCTCATGTAAAAGCGAACTTGCAGGAGTAATAGGATAAGCACCAAAGAATAAATCTAGGCCACTTTTTTGTGCCGCAGAAACTAAGCCATATGCAAGAGCAGTAGTGCCATCAACATTTCTGTATTTTCCAGCTTCAACTTTTGCAGGTTGAACTACATATGTTTGAGGAAAGATTTCAGTTGCTTCAGCATAAGTCATTCCAGCTTTAAGAACAGTAGTGTTAGCTTTAATAAACTGAGGTTTTTTAGCAAATTTTTTCTCAATCCAACTAATAGTGTGCTCTGATGGTCTGTTAAACATCCAAAGCATAATCCCAAGTGTAAAAAAGTTTTTACACCTATCTATTTCTCTAGAAGTTAAACCTGAATCAGCTAAGGCGTCTTTTGTTAACTTAGTTATTGGAACTTTGAATAATCTATAGTTTGTATCAAGTTCCGCGTCTTCTAATGGATTTTTTTCAAAATCAACTTTTGATAAATTCTTTTCTGTAAAAGAATCTTCATTAGCAATTATAATTCCACCTTCTTTAAGATCTTTTAAATTTGCTTTTAGTGCAGCAGGATTCATTGCAACTAAAACATCTGGGCTTCCACCTGGAGTAAAAACTTGTTCAGATGAAAAATTAATTTGAAATCCACTAACTCCTGCTAATGTTCCAGCAGGTGCTCTAATCTCAGCAGGAAAATCAGGGAAGGTCGCAATGTCGTTTCCAGCAATTGCAGATTCCATTGTAAACTGCCCACCTGTAACCTGCATTCCATCTCCTGAATCACCGGCAAATCGTATTACTACTGAAGGAAGTTCAGAACTTTCTTTATTGCTATTTTTAACTGTATTTTCTTGCATTTTATCCCACTATTTTAACAGCATTTTAATATCAGATAGCCTAGAAATTTCAAACTTGCTTAATTTTTAAAAATTCACTTAGCGTACCGAAAAGGTAGGAAATTTAAAAGAGTTAGCAGGTGGATAATAAATTCTTAAAAAACCTCTGAGCTTATCTTTCGAAGCTTGGCTATTTATTATGACTATGAACAATCATCATTATGAACAATCATCGCATACACTATTAGCTAGAATCATTCCGCCTACTATGTTGTGAGCAAATGGCCCAACTGAACGCATTGCTTGAACTCCACTAAGGTAAATGCCTCCACCCCAGTGCGAGTTTATGTCTAGTTTTGGCACTTCATCGTGATAAAACGGTAGCTCTGCTTTTTTACCAGCATCTATTACCCAGTTTTGTAATCTAGCAACCATCCCTGTAGCAAGAACAAGCAGCGAAGTTTCAATTTTCTCTCCACTGCGAAGTACGATTGTCACGCTATCTTTTTCAGGTATTACGTGAGCAATATTGGTAATTCTATGCTCAAGTAGCCCTTTACTCATTAGAGTCTCAATTCTTTCTTGTTCCCAGGTGGGCATAGTGCCTCTGTCTCTTTCTGCTTTAAGTAAAAGATCTCTTTGCTCACAAGATTCCATAGAGCAAAGTTTCTCTCTTAGTTCCTTACCAAGCCAATCCATAGTCGATGTTTTTCCGCTACCGTTACTAAGCTTTCTTCTTGTAAGAAGGGTAACTTTTCTTTGCCCATCGTTAGTGAGAACTCCGCATGCTTGTCCAGACGTGATTCCTGAACCAACAACAACAGCGCTTTCACCAGATGGAAGATTGCAACCTTCAAAGTCATTATCGAAGATAGAACAAACTCTTGGATTACTTCCTTGTAGCCTTGCTGCAAATTCTGGAATGAAAGGACGTTGCTGTCCCATTGCAAGCACGAGTTTATCAACTTCAAATTCTCCAGCAGTGGTGCGGAGCACAACTGTGTTTTGCTTCCTCTCGAACCATGTTGCCCAAGCCTTAACGTGGGCTTGCATCAGGTCATAACGCCGAACCACATCTTTTGCATGTTCTAACCATGCTCTCACAGTAGGCCGTTTGTCATCAACAAAGCTGTAATTACGTTCTCTACAGAAATTAATTAAGCTTTTTGGGTTAGGATCGAGGTGTTGTTCTTTCCCTGAGCGTAGAAACTGAGTGCCGCAGTCACGGAAATATTCTTTAAGCTTTTGAACTGGGGCATCCATGGGATCAACGAGCAAAATGTCATCAAGTTGATAATTAGCTCTTTCAATTAGGCTTGCACCTAAGTGAATTCCATGGACTCCCATTCCTACAACCCCAATTTTTTTACGAATCACTACTAGAACTCCATCAAAATTTTTCGAAGCCACTAGGTCATTGAAGATAAAAACATTTTTTTATCCACCTAGCTTATTAGGTAAGCTAGATATCGTTTTTTAATCACTATTCAAGAGTCAAATATCAGGAGCGAATATCTTACATATAGAAGGTGGTAAATCAAATTGAGTTAAGGAGTTAAGAAAGCTAAATAAACTATATTTTATAATTACTTATAGATATAAGCTAAATTATTGGGCTTTAAAACACAAAAATCGAGATAACATCAATATAATATCGTTTTACAGCTAGATTTAAAATAGCACTTAAACTATACTATTTTAGTCTTATTAGTTCTTTTTAAAATATTAAAATTTAAGTAGATCGATATCTCGGTGCAAGGAGAAGTATAAACAATACATTCTCATTGCACTGTAGTGCAAAAAAGGTTGTGAATTTTTTTAACACCGAGCTACAGATCGGTCATTTTGGTTATTTGGAGAAGAAGAAGCCATGGCTATTTCTAAGCGGCTACAATCGGGACTTGAAAACACAACACTCACCGGAACCAGTATGGTCGGTGGTGTCTCTCCCAGTTTCACTGATGAGTTTTCCTCATTTCAAAAAAAATCACCAATTGATGGGGAGTTCCTAGGTGATGTTTCTTTGGCGGAAGAGGGGCAAATTGAACAAGCTCTTACGCTTGCAGAGGAAGCTTTTTGGCAAGACACGGTAGTAAAACCGATTGGTAAGGAAATGCTAGCAAGGATGCTTACCACTGTTTCTGTCAAACTCGGGGAGAAAAAAGAAGATCTCAGGCTTGCTTATGGACTTGAGACGGCGTTACCATCAACTGAAGGCGGTCGATTCGACGGAGAGTTTGCAAGAACGTGTGGCCAACTTATACATATGGCAACACGAGTGAGGAAAGGGACGCAATTCGTTCCAGTGATCGACACGGAAACACCATTCGGAACAATTGCCAAAACAATGCAGGGCATAGGCCCGGTGCTTGTTTTGGGAGCAATCAATTTCCCTCTTGCATTCTCAACTGCCGGCGGAGACTT
>CAYOZL010000007.1:0-61871 GCA_964408435.1 uncultured Bdellovibrionales bacterium
ATTTAGCTTCTTCAATGTCTTTTGTATTTAAAAAAGTTTTCATACTAATTATTGTACCTATTACGCCAAAATATAATTAAAAGTTAAAATAAAGACCTTTTGAAGTAAGATTGCGACTAATTTTGTGTTTTAAAGGGCAATTTTGTTAAACTATAGAACATTTTAATATGGGTAAGTGAGAATCGGTTTTTTTAAGTAATTGTTTTTTGAAAAGGAGGTTTTATTATGTCTACAAAAAAAGATAGTTCTAAGCCTCCGTTTGAGCGATTGCTTGAAGAGTTAGGATTAGAGGAAAAGTCTGATTTTATTAAAGAGTATGAAGATGTGATTTATCATATGCTTTCTATTTGCTCAATGAAGTTAATGGTTACGATTTGTAAGTTGTCGCAAATCAAGTACTATAGAGAGTATGGGCGTTTATCTGGTCTTGATCCGTTATGCTTTAATCTTTGGACTATTGATGAAGAAATAGAGACTGGCATCGTTGGTCTCTCTATCGAGAGCGATATTTTTGGGCCATTAAAATACTGTTTTGAGGATGAAGAACAATATTTTGACTTGCTTATTGAGAGATTCCATTCATTATCGACTATTAAGAAAAAGAAGAAAAAGAAGAATGATAAGAGCGACGAAGAAGTGTTGATAAACCGAGTTAATTTTGGTTCGCTAATTAGTGAAATTTCTAAAGCACGAGAGGATAACAAAAATTTTTGGGAGGAAGCTAGAATCATTATATTGCGCAGAAAAGTTACTGAAAGATTCCACAAGGTTCGCCAATCAGGAGATGTTCGAATCAGGAACGTTCCTAGTATTGGTTCTAAGTATTGGGGAACTCCTAAAGAGGCTTCAGAGTTTGCAGCTTATCCAAAATTGATAGCGAAATCTTGCGCATTTACTCTAGCGGAGTGGCTTATGATTTATCAACCCTTTATAAATATGACAAAAAAATAGTTTAAAAAAGGTTTTTGCTCGCTTACCCAAAATTCTAAATTATTAATCCCATAATTTAGACGAAAGCTTCCTTTAGTTTGCCTGGTAGTTTTTTGCCAACAATTTTTTCAGCCAATTTCGCACACTCAACATATTTTTTAAGATTCAAGCTAGTAGATATTCCTAATTCTTCGCATAAAAATGCAACATCTTCAGTGGGAACATTCCCAGCAGCTCCTTTAGTAAATGGACATCCACCAAGACCCCCAACAGAGCAATCAAATCTACTAACCCCACATCTTAGTCCTTCATACACATTCGCCATACCCGTGCCTCTAGTGTCATGTAAATGAAGCCCAATGCTTATCTCAGGCCATTTAATTTTACACTCGCTAACAAGTTTTTCTACAGATGTAGGATTTGCAAATCCTGTAGTATCGGCAAGTGTAATTTCAGGTAGTTTCGTACTTGTTTCTTTTATAGCTTCTTCAATAATTGAAATAACATTTTTAGCTTCAATCTTACCTTCTTCTTTTGACCCAAAAGCCATTGAAAGCATTATTCTTTCTAGCTCAACATTATTATTTTTAAACAAGGTTAACCAAGAGCTAATCTTTGAAATAGATTCTGAGATACTGGTGTTACTATTCTTTTGTAAAAAAGCATCACTTGCAGCCAAAGGTATTGCTCCTTCAACTTTTAATTTTTTACATTCAACCGCTCTAAGAAATCCTTTTTGGTTTAAATATAAAGCCCTATATCTTACACCTTCTTTTACTTTAATTTGTTCTGACACTTCTTTGGCATCTGCATGCTGAGGGACTTTGTCAGGTCTTACAAAAGATGTAGTTTCTATGCTTTTAATTCCAGTTTCTGATAGTGCATTAATAAGTTCTACTTTTTCTTTTGTTGAGTGTACTTTTGATAAGAATTGAAAACCTTCTCTTGGTCCTTCTTCTCTAAGTAGCACAGATTTTGGAAAATCTTTTGTCATACTAATCTCTACTCTTTGCTAAGTTCTGTTAAGTTTCGGAATAAATCTAATGCTTCTGGGTTAGACATTGCAGATGAATTCCTCACTTCTTCTCCGTGAATTATCTTTTTTACTGCAAGTTCAACAATTTTTCCACTAATAGTTTTTGGCAATTCTTCAACAGAGATTATCTTTGCTGGGACATGTCGAATGCTACAGTTAGATTTTATTTCGTTGCGAATCTTTTCTTTTAGTTCTTTAGTAAGTTCTAAATTAGGTTTTAAAACTGTAAAAAGAATAATCCTTTGATCTCCTTCCCAGTTTTGACCAATTGCTAGGCACTCAAGTACTTCTTCAAATTTTTCAACTTGTCTGTATATTTCAGCTGTTCCAATTCTAACTCCCCCAGGGTTTAAAGTTGCATCTGAACGTCCATAGATAATTAACCCATTATTTTTTGTTAGTTTTACCCAGTCTCCATGTCTCCAAACATTTGGATAATGTTTAAAGTAGGAATTAGTGTATCTTTCGTTTTCTTTATCGTTCCAAAAGTAAATTGGCATGTTTGGAAATGGCGCAGTGCATACTAATTCACCTTTTTCTTCTTTAATGCTTTCAGCTGAGTCATTATAGACTTCAACTTTTAAGCCCAGGCTTAAAGATTGAAGCTCTCCTTCATAAACTGGTAAAGTAGGGTTCCCTAAAGCAAAACACCCTATTATATCCGTTCCGCCACTGATGGAAGCTAAGCATAAGTCTTTTTTTATTTCCCTATAAACATATTCATAGTTCTCAGGCATTAATGGAGAACCTGTAGAAGTTATCATTTTTAAGGAACTTAAATCGTGAGTATCTTTTGGTTTAGCACCTGTATTTTCTAAGGCACTAATGTATTTAGCTGAAGTTCCAAATACAGTCATTTTCTCAGACTCTGCTAAATCAAAAAGAATGTTTTTATCTGGATAAAAAGGAGAGCCATCATAAAGTAGGAAAGTAGAACCGAGGGCAAGGGAGCTTGTGTATAGATTCCACATCATCCAACCACAGGTAGTGTATTGAAAAACTCGATCTTCTTTTTTGAAATCTAAGTGCAGACCTAGTTCTTTTAAATGTTCAAGTAAAGTGCCACCAGCTCCGTGTACAATGCATTTTGGTTTTCCAGTAGTGCCCGAAGAGTACATTATAAATAATGGATGATTGAAAGGAAGTTGCTCAAAAATTATTTCATTAGAATCTGTTTCTAGTGCTTCTTCAAAAGAAATAGTTTTATTTGAGTTTATCTTTAGTTCTGAGTCTAAACCTAAAAAAGAAACAGAAATGGTTTTTTCTAAAGAATTAAGTTTAGTGATAATAGAGTTAACTTTGTCTCTACAATCTATTTCTTTTCCTTTGTAGGTATAGCCGTCACAAACAATAAGAACTTTCGGTTCAATTTGTAAAAATCGTTCAAGAACTCCTTCAATTCCAAAATCAGGAGAACATGAAGACCAAACAGCTCCAATACTACTAGTAGCAAGCATTGCAATAATTGCTTCAGGAATATTTGGTAAAAAAGCGGCTACTCTGTCTCCTTTTTTAATTCCAATAGATCTTAAATAGTTTGAGAAAGAAGAAGCTTTTATATAAAGCTCTTTTCCACTAATGCTTTGCCTTTCTTTTTTCTCATTCCAAAAAACTAGAGCTTCTTGCTCATCTTTATATCTAAGTAGATTCTCAGCAAAGTTTAGAGTAGCATCAGGGAACCATATAGCTCCTGGCATTTTATTTTTATTTATTAAGATTCTATCTGAGCCAGTATCTCCTTTTACATTAAAAAAATTCCAAATCTCTTTCCAGAATAATTCAGGATATTCAATCGACCAGTTATGTAGGTCTTGATAGCTTTCTATGGTTTTTAGGTGATGTTCTTTTATTCTGCTAGAAAAATTAGTGATATTAGCTTGTTCTATCTGCTCTGCTGAGGGGGTCCAAATAGGTTTTATGTTCATAACTTAGGTTAGCATAAGTTCTTTAGTCGTTAAATGTATTAAGTGTGAGTAGATGTTTTACTTTACGACATTGTTATCTCATAAGTTATGCCATTTTTTGCTCTACCCTCAACTCCTCTTTGAGAGCTAAAGTATAGTTTTGTTTTATCTGGAGAAAAAGCTAAGCCAGAAATTTCTGATAAATCTTGATTAATTATTTGTAATAAAGGAGTTAGTTGATTTTCTTGATTTAAAATTACAATTTGCATATCTCCACCATCTTCAGCGATTAGTAGATTTTGATTTTCGCTAATTATCATATTATCAACACCTCGAAGGATGGGTGTTGGATGAGTATTTATATCGTATTTAATGCTTAATTCGTTTGCAGATGTGTCATAGCACCAAATCTTATTATCTATTTTGGTATTAAATATTATATTTTCATTGCTATATACAATTCCTTCAGACCCACTAAATCTTATACTTTCATTTACTTGGTATCGTGTGGGTGTAGTTGAAGCACTTGGGTCTGGAATTCTCTGCCAGTTAATAAAATTATTACTTGGTGCTTGAGTCATAACTTCTAAGCTACCAGAGTTTAAGTCTTGGTTTTTAAATCTAAATCTATAAAGACAACTATCAGGTTTATCTTCGGTCATATACACAATATTATTGCTTGTATCAAAAGCTACTGCTTCGTGAGCAAAAACTCCCAAACTTTCTCTTCTTACGGGTGCTCTTAATCCAAAAGGGTCGCATTCCCAAACAATATCTGTGTCGACTTCTTCACAGGAAAGCCATGTATTCCAAGGTGAAACTCCACCTGCGCAGTTGTTATTAGAGTTTGTTAAAATAGAGTATGAATCAATTATATTGCCATTACTATCAAATCTAATTGCTCCAACTCCTCCATTATTTACAACTTCACTATTAGAAACATAAATCCAACCATTATCTTCAGTTCTAAAGGTTGCACCTCCATCTGGGGAGCTGTGCCAAATATATGAACTGTTACTTGAAGTTCTTTGTCCTGAGCGTGCGACTATTCTAGATTCAAATCCATCAGGTAGCATTATTCCGTTTTGATCTGGAAGAAGAAGATTACCTACACCTTCGATATTTATGTTGCTATTAGATCCAGAATCTCCACATCTTAGGAGTGATAGTGCTAGTAAGGTGTAAGTTGAGTTTTTAATGAAGTTTCTTCTTGTGATCATACCTATTAATTTAGCTTTATTCTCTGTGTTATTAAAGAAAAATAAAAGTAGAAAACACTAAAGCGAGCTATTAAGAAAATAAGCTGATCTACATTATAAATTTGACTACTTTGCTGATAATTCATAACCTAGATTTTTCTATACATGAGCAGAAGTATTTTTTTCTCCAAAAAGGTTTCTATAGCATAATTTGCTGGAGAAACGTTTTGGAGGAAGCTAACTCTAATTTACGGTTTCGCGCATTTACTTAATTGCGCACAATTTTTTATAGCGGAGCTAATCATGCTTAGAAGAACCTTGCTAAAGTCTCTTGTAACAATCCCTTTTATTCTAGGAGCACTCAAATCTTCTAAGAAGGAGAAGCTTGCAGGAGATCCTGGGTTTGTTGAAGGAATAAAAAACAGATTCTCTTCTCCTGTCTTTCACATCGATCAGATCCTTGCTGGAAACTGTACGTTGATTGTAGAAAGTGAAGATCCTAGCGTCCTAACCTCTTTTGTTAAAAGCTACGATGGAGAATGGGGTGATGATTCGCTTTTTGACATTTTTTGGTCTCATGCCAAACATGAAACAGCCGGCAGAGCACATGAAAAAACTCTTGGCCCTCACATGGAAGATATCCTTGGAGGAAATAGAAGAAACTATTTTGCAAAGATTTTCGGTTCAGGACCAAGAAGATGTTGGTTGTCACTGCCCGGAGAAGTTTATGATGTTGGTAAAAAACCTTGTGAAGAGTATCAAATTACAAAAGGTCCGGTAGTAGGTCTAGGCTTTGACCCTGAGGCTTCTTTGTTCTTTCTTTCTCTTTATTTCTTTGAAGGTGCAAGTGGATTTAAAAAAAATGCGAAAGACGACGTGCGAGAATTTGTTAGGAAAACAAAAAAACGCTTTGGCAGAAATTGCATTTTGAGATTCAGTCAATATTGCTCAGTGGAAGAATCAAATCGCGTTTCGCCTTCACTAAGACTTTCAGAGTTCGCTAAGCAATTGCGATAACTTTGCATTTAATACGGTTCAATAAGGCGTTGTGATTCGCGTAGCAGTTGCAACGCTTCTTTAGAGTTAGTCCTCAAAAACTTAATATTGAGAACATTATCTTTTAAGGAAGTAAAAAGAAATGCCGAGGGCGAGACTCGAACTCGCATGACCGTGAAGTCTCAGGATTTTAAGTCCTGTCAGAAACGCAGAAAAAGCTTTGCTTTTTCTTTTTAGCGTTTCTACTACCAATTCCACCACGTAGCATTTACTAGGTGTATATTAAAAAATGAAATATTTTTTATTGTTACTTTTTTGAAAAAGTAACCAAAGATAAAAAAGAAATGCCCAGGGCGAGACTCGAACTCGCACGACCGTGAAGTCTCAGGATTTTAAGTCCTGTGTGTCTACCAATTCCACCACCCGGGCATATAGATGATTGTGTATATTTCAAAAACCTATGTGTGTCCACAATCTTAACACACAGTGTAGTGTTTTTAGTCCTGTCAGAAATGCTGAAAAAGCTTTGCTTTTTCTTTTCGCATTTCTACTACCAATTCCCCCACCCTCAAATTAATTAGGGTTAAGAATATGATTTTTGAAAGCTATAGCATTTGCTATTGCTATGTCAAAAGATAGTTATTTTGTTACGTTTAGAGGTGGGAGATCTAGCTTGGTGTTGGCTTTTTTTCTGTATTTAGCAGGGATTTTGTCTTCTTCGTTAACAAAGTGGGTTATTCCATTGTTATCTGTGTATTTAATAATTTTCTCTGATTTGTCTTTTCTAATTGTGGTTCCGTTATTAGTGTTGGTTTTTAAAGGTTTCTTTATGAAATTAGTAATTAATTTGTAGCTCTTAAAGCTATTGATATTAAAGAGATTTAAGCTATGTGTGAAATATAATGAGCCAAAGATAAAAACTAAGGTAAATAATATCTTGGGGATTGGGTTCTTATTTGCCCATGTTTTAACTCTTAAGCCATCTTCATCTTTAAATCTGCCAAATATAATTCTTATTAAGTCTAAAATCATCCATATTCCAGCACCACCTAAGCTTAAAAGCATTAAAAAGCCTGAAATATACCTTCCAACGTAGAATCTATGAGCTCCTAAAGGGCCTAAGAACAGGCAGAGCCATAATGCAGTAAGTCTTTTTTTCTTAGATCTCATAAGTAAGAGTAATTTTAATAAAAATGCTTAAAAATAGATTAAAGAAATAACTTTTATTTGTCGATTTAAATCTATTATGTGGAATGATTTACAAAAGTTAAACCTAGATGAAACGGCTACTTGGTCTGATGTGCAAAGTTCATGCACAGAGCAGTTAAAAAGATGGCATCCTGAAAGGTATAAACATGACCAAAATCTTCAAAGAAAATGCATAGAGAAATCTAGGGAAATTAATACTTCTTTTAAAGAAATTAAAAGAAAAATATTAGAGATACAAAATAAAATTGATTTTGATGAGAGTAAGCCTTTGTTACCTCAGTTTATGAATTCTTCTACTCAAAATAAAGCAAATCATATTACTCAAGATCAATATAAACAAGAGCCATTACTTGGTAATAAAAAAGTTACTACACAGACAGAAACAAACAATAAACCAAAATCGAAATATCAAAGGGAAGAAAAATTTTCTCCATATTTGCTGCTCGCTTTAGGTTTTTTAATTTTAACTTTACTTGCAACCTTATTTTATATTTACACTACTTTTGTAAAACCTAAGCCTAAGATAGTTTATGGGCCACCTGCGGATTTGGCTACAATTTACGCTGAGAAAGAAGCGGAGAAAAAGCTAGCAGAAGAGGAAAGTTTAATTATAGACCCAAGTAAGGATGGGATAGTTTCTGGGCAAGAAGGAAGTGTAAGAATTCTTTCAGGAATCTCGGGAATTGGTGAGGGAAGTCCAGCTGCAGAGCCAAAAATAACTACTGCTGCTTCACGTTGTGATATTGTAGCTGTTAAAAAACAATTATCAAAAGGAGTAAAGATTAATACAGAGGACTCAAAAGGTTTAAGTGCATTATCATGGGCATCTAGAAACGGATGCGAAGATTTAGCTAAGCATTTACTTAAAAAAGGAGCCGATGCTAATCATATGTCTATAAACGGTTTTACTCCTTTAGCTTGGGCAAGATGGTATAAGAATATCGGTGTAATTAAAGTGCTTGAGCTTCGTAAGTAATAGTTTGTCTGTATTGTTCTAAAAACCATATTGTTCTAAAATACTTTTATGCAGATACAAGACCATTGGTTGGTAGGTAAAAACGTATACAAGTATAGAAGCCCTAATTTTAGTAAAGATTTCGATTCTGAAGTATTTAAACCAGACACTATTGTTATGCACTATACAGCTGGTTCAACAGTTGAAGGAGCAGTTTGTCATTTATGTGATGTGGAAAAAGAAGTTTCTTCTCATTTAGTTGTTTCTAGAGATTTAAGAATATTTCAATTAGTACCATTTAATATACCTGCTTGGCATAGTGGGGTTAGTGAATGGAAGAATCGAACTAGTTTAAATCAGTATTCTATTGGGATAGAAATAGATAATGCTGGAAAGTTAGATTTTATAAAAGGGAAGTATCTTTCATGGTTTGAAAAAGAGTATCCAGAAAATGAAGTTATTAAGCTTAAACATGTAAATAGAGAGCAAGAAGAGTATTGGCATAAATACAATAAAGAACAGATTTTATTGTTAGAAGAAATATCAAAAATTTTGATTAAAAAATACGGGATAAAAGACCTAGTAGGTCATGATGAAATATCTCCCTATAGAAAGATTGACCCAGGACCAGCTTTTCCAATTAAAGACTTTAAAAAGCTCATATGTATATAGTTGACTTCGCTTAATTTTACTAAAAATCAACCTAAGTCAACTATATCCTGTTTTCCGCTGCGCTCGGCAATGCCACGCTATACAATTGCCTATTTGCAATGCTTTATATATAAAAGGCTCTTATTATGAGCGCAAATACAAAAGAAAAAAAAGAAGCCAAATCTGCTGAGGATAATTCAGCTGAAAAGAGTAACGAACAGAATTCAGAACAGTATAAACTTAGAAAAGAAAAACTAGAGAATTTAAGACAAGATTCTTATCCTTTTCCTAATGATATTAAAGTAGATATCAACTGTGTTGATTTTAGAAATCTAGTTGAGACGCAAGCAGAGCTAGAAGAGTCTAAAAGAACAGTATACAATTTATCTGGAAGAATTGTAGCAATGCGCAAAATGGGTAAGGCTGCTTTTTGCCAAATACAAGATGCTTCTGGAAGATTACAATTTTATATTAGAAAAGATGAAGTAACTGCAGAAGAATTCGCTAGTTTTAAGCAAATGGATATTGGAGATATTATTGCTCTTTCCGGCTTTGCATTTGTTACAAAAACTAAAGAGCCAAGCTTACATGCAAAATCAATTCGCTTAGTGGTTAAATGTTTACATCCATTACCTGAGAAGTGGCATGGACTTTCAGATGTTGAAGCTAGGTATCGTCAAAGATATTTAGATTTAATAGTTAATCCAAATACAAGAGAAATTTTTAAGAAAAGATCTAAGATAGTAAGTTACATTAGAAATTTTTTAGAGAGTAAAGGCTACTTAGAAGTTGAAACTCCTGTAATGACTTCTGTAGCAAGTGGTGCAGCAGCTAGACCATTTACAACTCATCATAATAGTTTAGGTCTAGATTTAAATATGAGAATTGCTCTAGAACTACCACTAAAGAAATTAGTAGTAGGTGGTTTAGAAAGAGTATTTGAATTAAGTAGAGTTTTTAGAAATGAAGGGATTTCTAAACAACATAATCCTGAATTTACAATGATTGAGTTTTATCAGGCTTATGCAACGTATAAAGATTTAATGGACTTAACTGAAGAGCTAGTAACTGGCTTGTGTGATGAAATAGTTGGGAGTACTGAGCTTGAGTATGGGGAGAGCAAAATTAGTTTCAAAGCCCCATGGCAAAGACTAACAATGATTGAAGCTGTTCAAAAGTATGCATCAATTGATGAGTCTATTGATTTGAAGTCATTAGATGGAACTAAGCAAGCAGCTAAACAATTAGGACATGAGGATTTAGCTAAGTTTAAAGATGCTGGTAGAATATTATATGAAATCTACGACAGAGAGGTAGAGGATAAAATAATCGATCCTACTTTTATAACTCAATTTCCAAAAATAGTTTCTCCTCTTGCACGTCCAAACGATAAGGACCCAAATTTTGTTGATCGTTTTGAATTGATAGTAAATGGCATGGAATTAGCGAATGCTTTTAGCGAATTAAATGACGCAGTGGATCAAAGAGATCGAATGCAGGACCAAGCTGATGCGAAGTCTGCTGGAGACGAGGAAGCTATGGATTTAGATGAAGATTTTATTACTGCTTTAGAATATGGCTTACCTCCAACCGCAGGGCAGGGAATAGGAATTGATAGGCTTGTAATGTTGTTAACTAATTCTCCGAATATTAGAGAAGTAATTTTATTCCCAACATTAAGACCCAGATAAAAGCAGAATAATTGGAAACTTCTAATACAGAATTATTTGTAGCGCTTCGTTACTTAAAAAGTAAAAGAAAAGAAGTATTCATTTCTATAATTACAGTAATTTCTGTAATTGGAGTAGCTCTCAGTGTAATGGTTTTAAACATTGTTATGTCAATTATGACAGGGTTTGAAAATACTTTGCAGACAAAACTCTTTGACTCAAATTCTCATATTACTATTAGAGGCACAGGGGATAAGCTCTTAGATAATTACGAAGGGCTTTTAAAGAAGATACCTCAAGACTCTAAAATAAAAGCTTCTTATCCATTTACTTATAATCAAGCTATGATTTCAACTGAGTCAGGGGCTCGTGGATTATTAATTAGAGGAGTTGCAAATAGTAAAGACTCTAAGGGCCGAATCTCAAAAATGTTAGAGAACAAAATTGGTATTGAAGGCTTATTTAGTCATGTAGATGTTGAACTAGAAAGACCAGATGGCATAAGAGATATAGTTAAACTTCCTCCTATTATTTTAGGTAAGACCTTACAGTATAAACTAGGTTTAAAACCAGGAAGCATAGTTACTTTAATTGCACCTCAGTTTAGTGCTTCTCCTCAAGGGGCTGTGCCAAGGATGAGAAGGTTTGTAGTCGTTGATATTTATAAATCAGGTTTGGTTGAGTACGAAAGTACTCTTGCTTATGCAAATATAGATGATGCTAAAAGTTTTTTCACTCTAGGTAATTCCGTTACTGGAGTTGAGGTAGAGATATTTAAACTATCTGAGTCTAGAGAAGTAGCTAGTACAATTAGAAATGAATTATATAATGATAATGAGCTTTATAATGTTAGTGACTGGACAGAGCAAAATAGACCTTTATGGGAGGCTCTACAGTTAGAAAAGAGAGTTTACTTTATTGTTTTATTATTACTTATCTTAATAGCGAGTTTTTCAATAGTTAGTACCTTGGTTATGACTGTAATGGAAAAAGGTAGAGATATTGCAATACTTAAAACGATTGGAGCAAGTAAAAACTTTTTAATTAAAATCTTTCTTTATCAAGGAGCTGTAATTGGCTTCTTTGGGATTATAATAGGCACTATCTTAGGCTTATTAGGTTGTTTTATTCTTAAGCATTATGGTTTCGAAATAGATGAAAGAGTGTTCTCGATGAGCACTGTGCCTGTAGAAATAATTCCTTTAAATTTTTTAATAGTTGCAGTGACAGCTTTTTTTATAACTGCTGCATCTGGAATATATCCTGCTTTTAGAGCAGCTAGTTTGAAAACTGCTGAGGCATTAAGATTCGAATGATATTAACAGCAAGTGACTTATCGATGAGCTTTGATGATGCTGGGCAACGAGTTCAGGTTTTCTCTGGTGTTGATTTAAATTTAGAATCTGGAACCTCTCTTGCAATAGTAGGAAATTCTGGAATAGGGAAAACTACACTGCTTAATATTTTAGGTGGTCTTGAAAAGCCAATTACAGGGTATGCAAAATTAGATGATAAAGATTGTTTTCTAGGAGATGCGGATCCAGTATTTAGAGCAAAGAATTTTGGCTTTGTTTTTCAAAGTCATAACTTGCTATCTGATTTTACTGCATTAGAAAATGTAATGATGCCTTTGATGATCCTGGGTTCAAAACTTGAAGATGCTAAAAAAAATGCAGCTGACTTACTTAAGAAAGTTGGTCTAGAGGATAGAAGACAGCATAAAACTTTATTGCTTTCTGGGGGAGAGCAACAAAGGGTAGCAATTGCTAGGGCAATGGTTACAAAACCTTCAGTCATATTAGCAGATGAACCAACTGGGAATCTGGATAAAGATAATTCAGACAAAATAGCTAGACTACTATTGGATGCTCAAGAAATTAATAATACTAGTGTAGTAGTAGTTACTCATTCGATGGAATTTGCACAAAAAATGCAAAGAGTATTAAGATTAACAAAAGATGGTCTACAAGAGATATAATAAAATGAAAAAAACCTTAATTCCAAGCCTTATTGTTAATAGTATTTTTAGTGTTGTCTTTTTAAGTTTTTTTTCTAGCTTAGCCTTCGCCCAAGTAGTTCAGGAAATTGAAATTATCGGTAATCAAAGAGTAGATAAAGAAACTGTTAGAGTGCAGTTATCTTCAAAACCTGGAGAAGAATTAAATAGGCAAAACGTATCTGAGGATATTAAGAAAATTTATAAAACAGGTTTTTTTACCGATGTTAAAGCAAAAGTTAAAAATACCTTAAACGGTGTAGTACTTGCATATTTTGTAAATGAGAAATCTGCTATTAGAAATATCAATATCTCTGGGCAAGAAGAATTTGATGAAGAAGAAATCCTAGAAAAGCTAAATTTAAAAGACCAAAGATTCTTAGATCCTAAGAAAGTAAAAGCAAACATTGAAGAGCTTAGAAAAGAATATCAAGATAAAGGTCTATACGGCACAAAAGTAAATTATCGTATTGATCAAGCACCAAACGGTGAAGTTGACCTAGTTGTAAATATCAATGAAGGAGAAGAAAAAAGAATTAGAAAAATAGTTTTTCAGGGTAATCAGCAGTTAAGAGCAAGTGATTTATCCGGTCAAATAGATACAGCAAGATATAAGTGGTGGTCTTCTTGGATTACAGGTTCTGGTGTAGCAAATGATGAAAAACTTGATAACGATAAGAAAAGATTAACAGAGCATTATTTAAGAAAAGGTTTTGCTGAAGTTAAAGTAGCTAAGCCTCAAATAGTTGATACTACTGATGGAATAAACATAGTTTATAACGTTAACGAGGGTCAGAGGTATAATTTTGGTGAAATCTCTGTAGTAGGTGATTTAATTGATAATAACCAAAATAAAACATTAGATAAGATTAAATCAGCTAATGGAAAAACTTTTAATGTAGATTACTTAAGGCAAGATACTTTTGGTATCTCTGATAAGTTTACAGATATTGGATATGCTTTTGCCAATGTTGAGCCTTTAACAAAAGTTAATAGGGAAAATAAAACAGTTGATATTGCTTACAAGGTTTCTAAAGGTGAATTAACTCACGTTAATAAGATACTTTTCAATGGTAATGATAAAACAAGAGATAATGTTCTTAGAAGAAATTTAAAAATTCAAGAACAAGAAGTTTTTTCTAGTTCTAAAATCAGAAGGAGTCAGGAACTTTTAAGAAGGCTTGGTTTTTTTGATGAAGTAACTATCGTGCCACAACCTACAGATGATGCACAAAAAGTAAATTTAAATGTAGGAGTTAAAGAAGCTCAAACAGGAACTTTTAGTATTGGTGCAGGAGTTAGTTCTGGAGATGGAGTCTTATTTAATGGAAGAGTCTCTGAGAATAATGTTTTAGGTACTGGAAACTCTATTTCTGTAGATGTTAATACCGGAACAACAACTAATAACTTTTTACTTTCTTTTACTAATCCAAGGGTAAATGACACATACCTTTCATTCGGAGTTAGTGGGCAAAGTGTTATACGAAGATTTGATAACTTTGATAGAACTATTACAGGTGGAGGTATTAGTCTCGGATATCCACTTTTATTTTTAGGTACAGATACGGACTATCTAGATGATATTAGAGTTAGTCTCGGTTATCAGTACAATAAGATTGAAATTGATAATCTTGATGATGATGCGCCTCAGTTGGTTATAGACCAAGAAGGAGAAACAACAGCATCGAGTATTTTGCCTAGACTCATTAGAAATACAATTGATAATCCACTAGACCCATCCTCAGGCTCTAGACAAGTTCTTAATTTAGAATATGCAGGCTTAGGTGGCGAGGAAAACTTTTGGTTGGTTAATTTTAATAACTCATGGTTTTACCCAATTATAGAAACTAATGCAGGAGATATCGTTTTTTCTCAGCGTATAAAATTTGGTTGGGGAGAGAATATAAGCGGAGATGGACAGTTCCCGTTATTTAGAAGATTCTTCCCTGGTGGTATTGATACTAACCGTGGTTTTGCTGCTAGAGAGCTAGGTCCTCAAGATGAAAATGGAAATGAATTTGGAGGTAATAAGCAGTTACTTGGAACCTTTGAAACTATTTTTCCTATATCTCAATCTATTGGGCTTAAAGGTGTTTTATTTTATGATGTTGGTAATGCATTTGATGACGAGGAAAGTATAAACTTTGGCGAGTTAAGGCACTCTGTAGGTTGGGGTTTTAGATGGAGATCCCCTATCGCTCCGATTAGAATTGAAATTGGTCATCCTTTAAATAGAGAAGAAGGGGATAATTCAATAGCATTTAATTTTTCTTTGGGTGCTCCAATCTAATTTATATTCCCGATTGTAGTAATTCTTAATATTAAAATTTTTTATATAAAAACACATATTAAAAACAGACAGTATAGGTGCGTAAATAATCTTGATTTTCTTGTCCAATCGTCTAAACTGCTAAATTAATTCTAAATAGTGGAGAGAAACTTGAAGAAAATACTTCTAATTGCATTAATTACCCTTTTACCAACTATAGCGCTTGCTGAATTAAAGATTGCTGTTGTTGATCTTCAAAAAGCACTTGCAACTTCTAAGGCTGGTAAAAAAGCTCAGGCTGACTACCAAAAAGAAGTAGAGAAAGCTCAAAGTAGTATCAATACTAAGAAAAAAGATTTTGAAGAAAAAAGAGCTAGTTTAAAAAAACTTAAAGATAGTTTGAATAAGAAAGCTATTCAGAAAAAAACTAGCGAAATAGCTAAAATAGAAAAAGAATTACAAAAATCTTATAGAGATTCTCAGCAGAATTTAAGAAAGAAAAATGCAACTGTAGTCTCAGAGTTAATTAAAAAAATGAGAGTAGTAATCGATAAAATTGGAGCAGAAGAAAAACTTTCTTTAATCTTAGAAAAAGGATCTCAGGCTCTATTATACTCAGCTGGTGTTGAGGATATTACAGATAAAGTTGTAAGTAAGTTTGATTCAGGCAAGTAAGTTTAGACAGCGCATTTATTAGGGAAAGGAAATGGAATTACCATTAAAAACACAAGATATTAGAAAAATAATACCTCATCGTTACCCGATGCTATTTGTAGATAGGGTTAATGAGTTTGTTGATGGGGAATTTATAGTCGGTCAAAAAAATGTAACAGCTAACGAAGAATTTTTTAATGGACATTTTCCTGATACTCCGATTTTACCCGGCGTTATTACTCTAGAAGCCCTAGCTCAGCTAGGTGTTCTATTTGCAAGACTTTGTAGTGATGGAGTTGATGGTAGTGGCTTATATGTTTTTGCAGCTGCAGATAACGTCAAGTTTAGAAGACAAGTTGTCCCTGGCGATATCTTAAAATTAGAGATGAAACTGATTAAAAGAAGAAAAGGTATTTGGAAAATGCAAGGAACAGCTACAGTTGATGGTGAGATAGCTGTGGAAGGTGTTTTAGTTGCTGCTACTGCAAGTAAATAAATTTTTAGAAGTTTTAAGAAGTAAGTAAATTAAGAGAGTTATTTAAGTGAGCTATGTCTAGTATTCCTAAATCAAATACTGCAAAATCTAACATTCATAGTACAGCTATTGTCTCAAAATCTGCACAGATTGCAGATGATGTTCAAATAGGTCCTTATTCTGTAATTGGTCCAAATGTTAAAATAGGAAGTGGTACTTGGGTTGGCCCACATGTAGTTGTTGAAGGCTATACTACTATCGGAACTAAGAATAGACTTTTTCAATTCTCCTCTATTGGTTCAGCGCCTCAAGATTTAAAATATAAAGGGGAGTCAACATTACTTAATATTGGTAATTCCAATATAATCCGTGAATACGTAACAATTCAACCAGGCACAATTCAAGCAAATGGTAAGACAGTAGTTGGTAACGGCAATTTATTTATGGCTAGCTCACATGTAGGTCATGATTCTGTAGTTGGTAATAGTAATGTTTTTGCAAATAATGTTGCTTTGGCAGGACATGTTACTATTCAGAATAAAGTGATAATTGGTGGAATGGTGGGGATACATCAGTTTTGCACAATAGGGGATAATGCAATGTTATCTGGAGGTTCAATGGTAGTAAAAGATATTCCACCATATTGTATAGCTCAAGGTGATAGAGCTAAGTTAAGAGGTCTAAATACTATTGGTCTGCAAAGAAGTGGTTTTTCTAAAGAACAAATTACGGATATTCGAAAAGTTTATAGAAATTTATTTAAATCTTCAGGAAATATGTCTGAGAGAATAGCTTCTGTTCCTAAAGATTTAGCAAATTTGTCTCACATCTCTACCTTGATAGAATTTATCAAATCTAGTCAAAGAGGTATCTGTAGTGCTGAAAAAGAATAGAATAACTACAAATACAGAACAAACTAATAGAGAGTCTATAACAGAGTCTGAAAAATTAATTTTAGAACATGGCAAGGTCGGAATCATTGCGGGCAATGGTCATTTCCCACTAATGTTTTGTGAAAAAGCAAAAGCTAATAATTGTAACACTGTTGTAGTTGCACATCATGGTGAAACTAAAAAAGAAATTGAAGCAGTATCAAATACTTGCACTTGGGTAAAACTTGGCCAACTCGGTAAGCTAATCTCTACTTTTAAAGATAACGACGTAAAAGTAGTTGTGATGGCAGGTGGAATTAGCCGAATAAAGCATTTTGGTAATTTAAAGTTAGATCTTAAAGGAGTAACTTTTTTAGCAAAAATAAGATCAACTAAAGATGATGTTGTAATGAGAGGTATTGCTTCTGAGCTAGAGAAAGAAGGAATAAGAGTAGTTAGTTGTTTAAGCTTTTTCTCTAAAAATGTTGTTAGTAAAGGAATATTCGTAGGTAAAAAATTATCTAAACAAGAAAAACAAGATGTTGAAGTTGCAATCTCAGCAATAAAAGCTATCAGCTCTGAAGATATCGGCCAGTTAGTAGTAGTTAAAGAAGGTGTGGTTGTTGCAGTTGAAGCAGTTGAAGGCACTGATGCAACTATTACTAGAGGAGGGGCTTTAGCAGGTGAGGGAAGTGTTGTTGTTAAGTTTGCTAAAACAACTCAAGATTTAAGATTTGATATCCCTACAATTGGCCTAAATACAATAAAGACTTTAAATGATTCAAACGTAAGAGTATTAGCGGTACAAGCAGATAAGAACTTATTATTAGAGCCTGAATTGATTAAAGCTGAAGCTGAAAAGTCTGGCTTAAGTATTATTGGCATATAAAGGTAGAGTATTAGAAATGGATATAAGCACAGTTAAAACTACATTTTCTATGATGGCTAAGCTCGCTCAATCAGATGGAAGCGTCTCTTCATCGGAGATTAAGGTCTTAGAGAAGTTAATTTCTGTTTTAAAATTAAACAAAGAAGATAAAAAAATAGCTATTGAAACATTTAATTCAGCTAAAAAATCTGAAAAAACTTTTTCTGAGTATGCTACTGATTACAAGAAAGAAATGGAATCTAAGCCAGAGATGTTAAAATGGATGTTAGATTTGCTAGTTAAAGTTGCTTATGCGGATCGAGAACTTTCAGACTCTGAGCACGATATGCTTGAACAAGCATGTAATATATTTGGTGTATCAACCAATAATTACAAAAAAATATCTAATTCTTCTTTATTCTCAAGATTAGGCTGCTCGAGAAAAGATACGCCTGAGCTGATAAAAGAAAAATACGAAAAATTATTAGAAGTTTGTTGTCCTGATAAAATGGCTGAAATGGGTTTACCTAAGGAATTTTCAAAATTAGCAAAAGATATCAGAGAAGAAGTTATTTCTGCGTATGAATCTATTGCTAAAAATACACTAACTAAAGATTCGTAGTGCTAGTTTTAGGTTCAGGATTTCTAGGGGCTCAATTAAAAAAAGATTTCAATGCAATTGGGGTTAGCCGAAGTGGAAAGCACGGTATAAGTACAAATCTTTTAAATAAAGCTGATTATTCGAAATTACCAAAAGATCCAAATGTAATCGTATTTGCAGCATCTCCTGATAGCTCTAGTGTCGAATCTTACGAGGAAGTGTACATAAAAGCACTCGAACAAAGTATTGAGTATGCAAAAGAAATAAAAAATTTAAATAAATTTATTTTAATTTCTAGTACGGGAGTTTATGGAGAAAATAAGGGTGAGGAAGTAGATGAAAATACTCCCACTCTGCCAAATAGAGAAAATGCAAAAGTAATAATAAGAGCAGAAAAGCTCTTAGCTAATTCTACTATCCCTTACTGTGTAATAAGATTTGCAGGAATATATGGCCCAGGTCGAACAAGATTTATTGAAAAAGCTAAACTAGGAGAGTTTGATTTAACAACATGCAGTTACTCGAATAGAGTGCATGTAAAGGATTGTGCAAGAATAGTTAATCACGCAATAAACTCTAAGAGTAGTTTGTATGTAGGTGTAGATAGTGCGCCTTGTGATTCAAGGGATGTTGTTCTTTGGATTAGAGAGCAATTAGGCTTGGAAAATAATTATCAATTAAGTAATAGCAATGTAAAAGGAAAACGTTGTTTAAATAAGAGGCTTATATCTGAAGGTTTTGAATTTGAGTATCCTTCTTTTAGGGAAGGGTATCGCGAAATGATCTAGGTTTTGTGATTTAAACTTCTACGCTGTTATCAATAGCAATAGGAGTTCCTTCTTTATCTACTGCAACCATCACTACCTCAGCTTCAGTTACCTTAATTTGCTCAGTTTTGCCTATCCCTCTTTCAACTTGCACAAGAACTTTAATTGTAATTGAAGTGTTCCCAACTTTTACTGTTTCAGTATAAAAGCTTACAGCGTCCCCAACTTTAACAGGAGCAATGAATTCAACTTCGTGCATCACTTTAGTTACGTAGCGAAGGGGAGCTACTCTTTTAGCATGAACAGCTGCAGCTAAATCGATATTACTAAGAATTACACCACCAAAAATATTTCCCAAACTATTAGTGTCTTTAGGAAGCATTACGAGTTTTATACTAGGAAGCTTAGTTTTCATCACTTATCAGTAGACTATTATTTTCAATCCAGCCAGTTCTATTTTTTCCTAAATCAACCAAAGTCCATTTATCGATACTATCTAATGCTAGTAACTCGGTTCCATCACGAAGTTTTTTAATTGCTTGGGAATTATAATCAGCTTTACTGTATGCAATAGTCCCTTTGTTCGTAATAATTACTTCAGTCTTTTTTAATCTTTCTTTGCTTATAAGACACCTTTCAATTCCATAAAGACTATAAGAACTACAGTAGTTTGCTGAGAAGAGATAAATTACTAAAAAAGAACTTATGATAATACCTGCAAAATAATAATTCGTTTTAATAGAATCTTTAATAATTAATAGAGCGCTAAGAAAAAGAGCAGATGAGAAGAGAAACATTGAGTTGATATTGTTATTAAATAGTGAGTTTTTATTTAGTAAAAGTGGTTTTTGCTTAAATTCTTTTCTTATTTCCTCTAGCTCAATCTTGCAACACTCTTTATCAAAAGTACTGGCTAGTTTGTAAAAATATATAGCTTTCCCTACTTCTTTATTCTCTAGATGAGATTTTGCTATTTTAGAATAAACTTTAGAGTTCTTAATGGTTTCTGAGAGTCTTTTATAATCTAGTATTGCATTTTCAAAATCTCTATCTTGGAAATGCTTTTCTGCTTGAATAGCGAGAGTCTTTTCTTCTTTTGAATAGCTATTACAATGAGTAGTTGAAAGTAAAACAAAGAAAAGAACTAATAATTTAGTATCAATCAGGTTTAAATATTTTTTTAATGACTCGCTAATTTCACTAAGGTCAATTTTAGCTGTTTTATCCTTATCCCCTTGATATTTCATTTCTTCAATCTGTAATAAGGGATTTTTATTTACTATGTCTTTTTCTATAATCTTATTTTCTATTAACTCAATATTAATTTCTTTAATTGTTTTAGAATTATAATTTTTATTTGTTTTTTTGTTTAAATAACTTTTAAATACTTTTGTTAAATCTTTCCCGTTTTCTATCTCTTTATTTGCGAGTTCTAAAGCGCTAGTTTTCTCAGAGTTAGTAGTTTGGTTTTTATTTTTAATAAATCTAAAACACAAAGCTAGTAAAATTAAAAAGATAGAGTAGTAAGGATTGATTTTAAAACCTTTTTTGTTTTTAAGTATCTCAGATATATTTAAATTTTCTTCTTTTAAATCTTCATCTTCTTGTTCTTCTAATAAGTTTGGTAGCTCAGTCCTTTCATCGAAGTTGCCTAACACTTGTATTTTTTCTTTTGTAGATACAAGCTTTTTAAATTTTTCATCAAAAGGGTCGAAATAATCTATTTCAAATAATGGAATATCATGCTTGCCAGAGATAGTGGGAATCATGGAAATTTTAAAAATTTTATTAAATCTAACTCTCCCTTTTTTGTATGATGTATTTGTTTTGCCTTCTTCAATATAAATTTTAAATTTATCAGTCTTTGGTTTTTTTAATTTAAGTGGTCTTAGATTTGCAAAGCCATTTAAACTTAATGTCATATTTAAGCTTTGGCCTTGCTTTAAGAAATTTTTATCTAGAGAAGACTTCATGTCTAATTGGCCTACTGGGACGTAGCCTTTAATTTGATTTTTAGGTAATTCTTTAACTTTCACTTTAATTGCTTTAGTAGAAAATTCTTTTGTTATAGTTCTAGTATTAAAAAAATTACTAAAGAATCTATCATTAAAAAAAGGTGAGTTATTTCTTCTAGTGTTAATATTTGAAGCTAGTTTAGCTCTAACTAGTCTACTAGGTATTTCTAATTCTCCACTTTTGTTTGGAATTAATGCTTCTTGAAAGGTAGTAATAGTGTTTCTACCTGCCTGAAAAACCTTTTTTTCATTATTCTTAAGTTTCTCTCTCCAGAACCCATCGATAATTATATCGTTTATACTTCCGCCTAAAAATTTTCTATTACTTATAATTTGAACCGTATAAGTAATTTGTTCTCCTACATAAGCAATTTCTTTATCAGTAAATTGATTAATTTTTATTTCTTTAGCAATTTTATTTATGTTTGGAGAACTTGAGGAGATGGTAATTTTTTTTCTAGGTAGAGCTACTTTTGCTCCATTGATTGCTATTTCGCCTTCAGGTGTTGTGTATTCCCCAGGTGGTAAGCCTGCTCTTGGACTTAAGGTGAAAGCAAAAGATACCTCCTTACTTACTGCTCCATTCAAATAGCTAGTTGAATTAGTCGTTCCAGTAGAGTTTATAATAAACTCTTTAGATTGTTTTATTTTAGGTGTCTTTATTTCTTTAGCATTTTTTATATTAAAGCTTAATATAAAACTTTCATCAGCGCTCCCTTGCTCAGGCTCAAGGTTTACTAAGATATCTTGAGCAAGACATAGTGAGATATTGAGTGTTAAAACCAGGGTGGCTAAACACGAAAAAAAGTATGTTGAAAATTTACCAATCATTTACAGGTGCTCTTGATTTAAGTTTTTTTAATTGTTCTAAGCTTTTTTTATAACGGTATGTATTATTTGCTACAAAACTTTCTTCAACATTATAAATTTGAGAAATTATTTGTTCAGAGTCGCTAGCTTCTGAGCTTTTAGAGCCTGCAGAGTCTTGTTGTGTTTCAGATGAAGAGGATGATTCACTACTAGAGGAGCCTTGGTCGTCTTTTTTAGAGCTACTTTGTTCGGAACTTTCTTGAGAGCTTCCTCCTTCAGAGCTCTGTTCTGAGGAACTCTGTCCTGATGAATTCTCTTTAGATGAGTTTTGTTGTGATGATTGTTGATTAGAAGACTCGCTTTGTGAAGAGCTATTTTGTTCTGAGCTACTCTGTGAATTATCTAGTGAACTATTCTGAGAGCTTTCTTCTGAACTACTTTGTTCTGATCTCTGTTGTTCTGATCTCTGTTGTTCTGAGCTTTCTTGAGAGCTACTAGATGATGAGCTATCAATAAGTTTTTCTACATATTTAAGATTTTCTTTTGCCTCTGTGTCATTAGAGTTTATTTTTAACGCTTGCTTATATAAAGCTATTGCTTCTTTGTATTTCTCTAACTGAACTAAGCTGTTTGCCGTATTATAAAGAGCATTTTCTTTAACTTTGTTATTTTTGGCTATTTTTGATGCTTCTGCAAAATTTTCAAATGCCTCGTAAAATTCTCCTAATCTATAGTGACTAGCACCAAGACCTAATAAGGTATCAACTTTTTTTTCTAATGAATTAAAAATATTCTTAGATTTATTGTATTCACCGATTCTAAATTTATCTTTAGCCTCTTTGATATCTGCTAATGATATTTCAGAATTCATAAAGAAAATTATAAAAAATAGTATAGAGAGTTTTTTGCTGCTAAGTTTTTTACTATTTAATTTTTTGCCTTTTAAATCTATATTTTTCCAGGCTAAAAATAGCATTAATATCGAAATTAAAAGTGGAATTTGAAAATATTGATTCCATATTTTTTGATTATTGTTTTTATATTTTTTCTTTTTTAGTGATTGACGAATGCCTTTGTTGTATATGCTAATTATATCTTTATCGGAGCTTACAGATAGAACGTATTGTCCTCCTGTTTTTTCTGCCAGCTCTTTTAATTCTTTAACCTTAAGCTTGCTTATAACTAGATTGCCAGCATTGTCTCTTTTTAAGCCTCTTTTAGTTTTTAATTCCGCCCCTTTTTCTGTTCCAATACCTATTACATAAATGCCAACATTGCTTTTCTCAGCGAGTACTTTTATTTCCTCATATGCATTACTTGAATCTTCACCATCTGTAATTATTATAACAGCTTTATCTTTACTGGATTTTGTCCCAGAGACTCTAGTTAGTAATTCAATTGAAGTTTGTAGAGCTACTTTAATATTAGAACCTTTTATTGGAGAGAAGTTTGGATCTAACACCTCAAGGTATGATTGAAATGCCTTGTAATCAGAGGTAAGCGGAACTTCTACGATTGCGCTACCAGAAAAAGAAACTAAAGCGATCCTGTCTCCTCTAAGATTCTCAATTAAATCAATGATCTCTCTTTTTGCTCGAGTAAGCCTGTTTGGCTCAATATCTGTTGCTAGCATGCTCTCGGATACATCAACTGCAATTGCAATGTCTCTTCCTTCTTTAGAAGTTCTGATCTCTTTGTATCCCCATTTAGGTTGTAGAATACAAAGAGTTAAAAAGAATAATGCGATAGTGCAAAAAAGAATTCTTTTAATTGAAAAATTTACTTTATTAAAAAAATTCTGATTCTTATTGTTATCTGTATTAAGGAAGAAATTTTTGAAATTTTTTACTAATGTCTTTTGATATTTATTAGCAAAAAAGAAAAAAATTAATAGGACTATTAAGAGATATAAAAAACTTAGATTTTCAAATTCAAATTCAGTCATTTTAAGCCGTTTGTCTAATCTCCTTTATACTAAGCTCTTATAAAAAAATACTTGAAGTAACTCAGTTAGTATAATTAGTATAAAGCCTATTAAGGCAGGAAATAAAAACTTTTCTTCTCGGTTTGTATATTCATTAACTGTGCTTTCTCTTTTTTCTATTTTATCTATTTCTTTATAAACTGAGACTAGTTCTTCTGTATTAGCTGCATTAAAATATATTCCACCTGTCTTATTAGCAATTTTTTTGAGAGTTTTTTCATCAAGTGGGACGTCTCTGTATTTTATTGATTCCATTCCAAATACATTCACAGTCCTAAACGGAGCTCTATCTGAGCCACCACCAATACCAATAGTATAAACCTTTACTCCCATCGTTTTCGCTATTTCAGCAGCTTGAAGAGGTTCTATGGAACCAGCAGTTTTATACCCATCAGTAATTAGCACTAATATTTTAGAATCAGACTCAATTTCTCTCAATCTTTTTAGAGCTATTGCAATCGAGTCTCCCATTGCAGTAGAGTCTCCTGCCATCCCAACATCTAGGCTTTGAACGTATTCAACTAAAACTTTTGTATCTAAAGTTAGTGGGCATTGAACAAATGCTTTTTCTCCAAAAACTATTAAGCCCATTCTATCTCCTTGTCTCTCAGAGATGAAGCTTTGTACTACATGTTTTAAGGCATCCATTCTCTCAACTCTTTGTTCATTAAGAGTAAAGTCTAATGCTTCCATGCTTTTAGAGGCGTCAAGAACAAACATAATATCTCTTCCGCTTTCAATTATCTCACTGTAGGAATCTTTAATTTGAGGTCTAGCTAGAGCAAAGATTAGTAAAATTAAAGATAAAGCTCTTAGTATGCTTATCGTATAGGCGTAGCTTTTAGATTTAAAAGTTTTAGGCAGTTCGGTTAGTGAAGAAAAAGGGAGTGCATTAGTCTTTGTTTTAGAAGTGGTTAAGCCTTTAAAAACATTTCTGAAAAGACCCCTGAAAAGACTAGGTTCAATTATAAAAGGAATTAGTGCGAGCAATAAAAAGGCTAATGGAGAGTTAAATGTCATTCAACATTCTCCTCTAGTTTTTTATCGGCTAGAACTTTATCTATAAGGTTTTGGGAAATAGTTGTTAGTTTTTCAAATTCTTCAAAGTTAGTATAGTCCACATCACTAAAAGTTACTTTGTCGTAATTTTTCAATACTTTGCTAGTGTTTTCTAGCATTATTTTTTTATTGCTTAGTACTCGTTTAAGTTTTTTAATTACTTCTTCATTCGTTAGCTCAGTAGCATTGAAATTATAGGCTTGAGCTAGATAGTCTCTAATTGTAATTGAGCTAAGAGAAGAGTACTCTCTAGTAGAGATATTATTATTTTTTAAATCTTTTAAAATATCTACAAGACTATCTTTAACTTTTTTTTCAGCAGGTATGTTTTTTGCTTTTAATTTTGAATTAAATAATGAAGCTAAGTAAGCAATTAATGCTAAGCAAGTTAGGGCAATAATAATTTTATCAAAATAATAAGTATCTTTTATAGACTCAGAGCTTAATCCTTTAATGTCGTTAAAGCCTTTAGTGGCATCATGTAATAAAGAGCTCATACTTCTATACTTTGCCTAGTTTTCTTAGTAGAGGATTTGGTATTGAAAAACTCTGCTAATCTTTTAGCAATACTATCGCTGGTATTGATCTCTAGAGCTTTTACTTGTGCTTTTTCAAATGAGTTTTTTAATTTTACTCTGCTTTGTTTAGAAGATACTTTATATTTTTCTAAAACTTTATTATCACTTAAATCTAGTGTTTGAATTTTACCAGTTTCTGGATTTATAACATTTAGTAATCCTATTTTAGGTATTTCTAGATCAGATTTATCGCTAATGTAAACAGCAGTGACATCGTGTTTTCTAGATAATGCCCCTAGTGCTTCACTGAAATTATCATCACAAAAATCAGATACAATAAATATTACAGTGTTGCTTTTTAAAGCTTTCATCATATATCTACAAGCTTTAGAAATAGAAGTTCTAGTTTCTTTTTCTTTTTCCTCTAGGCAATCATGAAGAGCTTTCCATACAACTGCTTTAGTTCTTTTTGGAGGAGTAAAAGAAATTACATCTCCAGCAAAAGTAAGTATCCCAACCTTATCTCTATTTTGTAATGCAATAAAAGATATTGCAGCTGAAACTTTAGCAATTAGCCTATCTTTTAAACCATCACTTGAACCAGTTATAGTAGACTTACTTAAATCTATTGCTAAAACTACTGTTAAGTCTCTTTCTTCTCTAAAAGACTTTATAAAAGGCTTGCCTGTTCTTGCGGTTACTTTCCAGTCGATTGCTCTTACATCATCGCCTGCTTGGTACTCTCTTAGTTCCTCAAACTCAATTCCTCTACCTTTAAACGCACTTTTATATCCACCCGAAACAGATTCAGTGCTAAGTTTTTTTGTGGAAATAAAAAGTTTTCTAAGCTCAGCAAGAAGAGAATGATCAATGATGTTATTATCTTGCATTTGTTTGTCTTGCTCTGGTCTTTTCATCTATTTAACAAGTGAAATGCCTTTTATCTCGGCACGATACTCGGGGTTGTCTTGCTATGGTACTTCGACTCCATCGAGTATCGATTTAATTATATCTTCTGTATTTAAACCCCTAGCTTCAGCTTCATAAGACAAAATAATTCTATGTCTTAATATGTCGTAAGCAACATCTTTTATGTTTTGAGGAATTACGTAACTGTCTCCATTAAGCAGTGCTTCTGCTTTTGATGCGAGTAGTAAAGATATTGAAGCTCTAGGAGACGCTCCAAGTTCTAGTAATGGGCCAAATTTTAAACCAAAGTCTTCAGGATTTCTTGAGGCTGCTACTATATTTACAATATAACTTTTGATTCTATCATCAATATAAACTGACTTTAAACATTTTTGTGCGTTTTCAATATCACTAAGGCTAGCAACAGGTTTTTTATCTTCAGAATTATTATCTTCAGTAACTAAGTTTAAAATTTTTGTTTCTTCTTCAATGCTTGGATAGTCAACTTTAACTTTCATTAAAAATCTATCTACTTGAGCTTCTGGAAGTGGGTATGTTCCTTCTTGTTCTACAGGGTTTTGAGTAGCCATTACTAAAAAAGGTTCTGGAACTTCTAAAGTGTTCTCTCCTATAGTTACTTGATGTTCTTGCATGATCTCTAACAAGGCAGATTGAACCTTTGCAGGAGCTCTGTTGATTTCATCTGCTAAAACAAAATTTGCAAATATTGGACCTTTTCTAATACTAAAAGTGCCATCTGCAGGCCGGTAAATTTCAGTTCCAGTTAAATCTGCAGGAAGTAAATCAGGTGTAAATTGAACTCTTTTAAAGCTACCATCAATGCTTTCAGCTAGTGCTTTAATTGACCTAGTTTTAGCTAAGCCTGGAACTCCTTCAAGTAGAACATGTCCAGAAGTTAATAAGGCAGTTAGAAGTCTCCTTTTTAAAACTGTTTGACCAATGATATCTTTTTCTAATCTTTGCTCAATATTTTTAAAAACACTAACTGCTTCTTTTATTTTTTCTTCAATCTCTTCGCGATTTTTTTCCATGAACTAATTATCTATTAAGTATTATCTATATAAGCTTATCTAGATAGAGCGAAGTGAACTCTTCTGTTTTGTGAAAAGTCATAATCATTGTTTCCCGTAGCTAGAGGAATTTCTTCACCATAACTAACAGTAGAAACTGTATTAGCATCTGCTCCGAAGCTTACTAACATTTGGGCTACACTTCTTGCGCGTTCTTCACCTAGTGCAAGGTTGTACTCACTAGTTCCTCTGCTATCACAATGACCTTCTACTACGACATTTAGAGTTAGATCTTGAGAAAGTATTTCAGCATTTCTTCTTATGCTTTCTACTTGGTCAGGTCTAATTCTTGAAGAATCATAATCAAAGAAAATATCTTGGAATAAACCACCTTCAGCAGCTAATGGAATATTTCCATCACCGTATTCCAAAGAGTTTCCACCTAGTGTTAAGTCTCTGTCAGTAATACCACTTCCATTAATTCCGCTACCATCTGTATACCCATCTGAGAAACCATCTGAAGATGAAAATAAAGAGCATGAGCTTAGGTTGATACAAACAGTTAATATTAAAACTAGATTAAGTTTTAGTGTTTTATTCATAGTAGTAGATTCCTCAAAAATTTCGACTGATTATAAACCGTTTTTATTCATTCTTACTAGTAGTATTGATTAATTATTTTAAAATGGATAAAACTTATCGGAAATTATGATCGTCAAAAATTTATGAAAAAATATATTAGCATTACTATACTCATGATTGTTTTTGTTAGCTTTAATCTTGTATTTGCTAGCAATGCTTTATCTCAGACTGCTTTTACTTGCTTAGAGCAAAATTCTAGTCAGGAAAGTCAAAACATTTTATCAAAAGTAGCCAAGGATTTTAATTCAATTTCAAGCTTAAAAGCTGATTTTGAGCAACGCTCTGTTTTACTAGGGTTTAATCACTCACAGGCTTCAGAGGGAAAGTTGGTCTTTAAAAAAGTTGGAATGATGGATTGGCATTATATTAGTCCTGAAGAGCAAAGATTTGTAACAGATGGACAAGCAGTTTGGTTTTATCAAAAAGCACTAAATCAGGTGACAATAAGCAATTTTAAAAATACTTTTAGCACAGATCTTCCAGTTTCATTCCTTTTAGGCCTTTCTTCAATAGATAAAGAGTTTAAATTAATTAGTGCTTGTAAGTCTGAGCTGGGATTAGTTTTAAAACTTAACCCTAATGAAAAAGATCCAAACCTCTCAAAATTTGAACTAGTAGTAGATGCTATTACTAAATCTCCCTTAGCTGTTAAAATAACTGATGTGGGTGGAAATGATACAGAGATAATTCTTAAAAATGTAAAGAGAAACGTAGAAGTAGAGAGTAAAAGTTTCAAGTATGAAATTCCTAGGGGAGTAGATGTTATAAACAATAATGTCTAAATCTTTATGTCTAAACTGAATGTAATCCCAAATAATACTGCCCAAGATTCTTCTGTCCCTGAAAAGAGAGCAGATTACGCAGGTAATGCCTTAATGGTAACACTTGGTTGTTCTAAGAATTTAGTAGACTCCGAAGTAATGCTCGGTTCACTTAGATCTAAAGGCTTTGAACTAGTAACTAAGCCAACCGAAGCTGATTTAATTGTCGTTAATACATGTGCTTTTCTAGAGTCTGCAGTTCAAGAAAGTATAGATAGGATTCTTGAAATGGCTGAGTATAAAAAAACTGGTAGATGTAAACAGTTAATTGTAGCTGGTTGTATTGTTGAGAGATATAAAGAAGATCTTAAAAAATCTCTTCCTGAAGTTGATCAGTTTATTGATACAAATGAACTTCTTCTTGTTGGTGATGAAAGTGTCAATATCCTTGAAAAAGCAAAGAGACCATATTTTCTTTATGATGAAGGAATGCCAAGAGTTTTATCAACAAGTCCTCATTTAACTTATATTAAAATAGCTGAAGGTTGTGATAGACCATGTGCTTTTTGTATTATCCCAAAAATTAGAGGTGAGTTTCGATCACGTCCAATTGAATCAATCATTCAAGAAATAAATACTTTAAAGAATTCTGACACAAAAGAATTTAATCTAGTTGCACAAGACTTAACCGCATACGGAAATGATCGAGAAAAGAATAATAAAGGCAGTGAGCTTGTAAAGTTATTACAATCAATTGAATTATTACAAAAAGATGATGAAAGATTTTGGACTAGGCTATTATATGCATATCCAATTGGAGTAACCACTGAGCTTTTAGATTTAATATCAAGTTCTAAAGTTATTGCTCCATATCTAGATTTGCCTCTTCAACATGTAAGTTCAAATGTTTTAAAATTAATGAGAAGACCTCTAGGGGGGCAGAAAACAGTTGAGCTGATAAATAAAATTTCTTCTTACAATATAGCTTTTAGAACAACTTTTTTAGTTGGTTTTCCTGGAGAAACTGAAGAAGATATTAGCTTATTAGAAAAAGTAGTTAGTGAAGGACATTTTTCTCACGTAGGAGTTTTTACTTATTCTCAAGAAAAAGAAGCCCTATCTTATACTTTTGAAAATCAAATTCCTGAAGAAGTTAAAGTCGAGCGTAAAGAAAGAATAATGCTTGCTCAAAAGAAGGTAGTAGAAAAGAGATTAGAGAAATATGTGGGTAAAGAGGAAACTGTATTAGTAGATGGTGTCTTGGATGGTAAAATATTAGCTAGAGCTAACTGGCAAGCACCTGAAACAGATAGTGTGGTGATAATTGAAGGACCTATCTCAGAAGGTCTTAATGCTGGACAGTTCATTACAGTGAAGTACAAATCTTATACTGACTATGATTTAATTGCTGAATTAGTTTAATGAGTTCTGATACCGAAGCTGATAAAAGAACTCTAGAGGAAAAACTTAAAGAAAGCTCCTATAGACTTAAATGGTCTGAGATTAACTCTGGAATATTAAAAGAAGTAATTATTTTAGTTAGTCAAGATTTGGATCTAGATAAAGTGGGATTAGCATGCGCTAATGATGAAAAAGAGCTTTTTGAGTCTTGGTTAAAGCAGGGTAGTGTTAGCAGAACAAGTGAGAGTGAGCATGAAAAGTGGAATTTGGAGAACCCATACTTTAACTGCTGTATCGTTAAACCCTTTATCTTTATAAAACAAATTGAAGTTTAAAATTGAGTCTTTAATTATTATTAGAGTATCAGAATCGAAGAGATTTTATGGAAGCAATTTTAGTCGTAGTTGGCTTCTTAGGAGCAGGTAAAACAACTCTTTTAAGAAATTTAGCAGCTAGCTGTATTGAAGCAAATTGGAATCCGTTTATTATTCTTAATGACTATGAAAGCGCACATATGGATGCTCAACAGTTTGTAGAACAGATTGGTAAGAAGCAGGTTAAAGCTCTTAGTGGTAGTTGTATTTGTTGTAGTGGTATCCACGAGCTAAGAAATCTAGTCAACTGTATTCCAGAACGAAAAAGAGGCATTACTCTTATTGAAGCGAATGGCACTTCTGATGCTTGCTCCTTAATGGGTTTTCTCGGCGTTGGGCTTGATGATCGATTTCTTCCACCAGTTCAAATCTCTGTAGTTGATGTAAAAAATTGGCAAACAAGGGGAGAGAATAATGAATTAGAAGCAAGTCAGATTCAAGTATCTTCTTTAATTGTTTTAACACATATTGCTGAGTCTACTGAGAAAAGAAGAGCAAGTGTTATTAGCGAGCTTAAAGCGCTAAATCCTTTTGCTAAAATTATGACAACAAGTGAACTTGATATTACTCTACTGAGCGAGCTTTCACCGTCTGAAAATAATACTCAAAAACTAGATCATAAAAAAGCTCACTGGTCATCATGTTCTACTGATCTGCCAAATTTACCTGAGTCTTCTTGTATTCAGCATCTTTGTGATGCTTTACCGAAAAGTATTCTCCGAGTTAAAGGCTGTACTAAAATTAAGGACGAAGAAGAATATACTTATTTTGAACGCAGTCCAGATGGTCAAGTCTCTATTCGGCCATATAAAGGAATACCAATTACAGGAGCAAAACTTTTAACAGTTGGCCCGGGAAGCGAACCTAGACTGCTAAAAGAGGCAATTGCAAAGAGTTTAGATATCCCCAAAATAACTTGATTTAAATATTCATACTATTTCTATCAAAGGATTCGGTTCTTTTTAGTAAAAATTAAGAGCAGTAAGTACT
The DNA here is from genome assembly GCA_964408435.1 of uncultured Bdellovibrionales bacterium. Lineage (GTDB taxonomy): Bacteria > Bdellovibrionota_C > UBA2361 > SZUA-149 > CAYOZL01 > CAYOZL01. The sequence goes on from CAYOZL010000007.1 coordinate 31,547, forward strand.
TAAAATTAATGAATTAAAAGCGAATATGTGGATAAGTCAGCTTAGACAGTTTATTTTTTTTCTATTTCGTAGTAAATATATGCGGAGTTATTAAGCAAGGAGATTAGGACTTATGTTTTCATGTGTAGTTTGGTGGATACTTTTAGGCTCTTTATTAGGGACCTTATTAAGTTGGGCATTGGGTAATGCTTTAGCAAAAAAGAAAGAAGTAGAGAGCCCAGAGTTAATCAATAAAATTTCAATTTTAGAAAAAGAAAATTCAGAAATTCCTGAGTTAAGATCTAAAATTCGTTTGCAAGAGAAAAATAAGCCTAGATTAGAGCATACACTAGAGCTAAAGAAAAAAGACGAGCTAGTAGATGATCTTAAAACTAGACTAAGCGATTTACTAACTAAGTTTGAAAAAGCTAGTTATGTACTTCATGAAAGAAATGAAAAAATTAGTTTACTACAACCACCTACGGTAGATATTCAACAAGCACAAAACTTAGGTCTTAAGTTAAAAAGTAACGATGATTTTGAAATAATAGAAGGGATTGGTCCGGTAATATCAATTTTACTAAATCAAAATGGAATTAATTCTTTTCATGATTTATCTAAAACTAGTCTAGAAGAGTTAAGATCTATTTTATCTGGAGCTGGTCCAAACTTTAGATTATCAGATCCTAGTAATTGGCCAGAGCAAGCTAGTCTTGCAGCAAATAATAGCTGGAATGCTTTAATGGCTTATCAAAATCAAATTCTTAGTAGTAATATTAGTAGCAATGCTAAACTTTCTAACAGTTTCTAATTCGGAGCAGTAAAAAAATGTCTAAGAAAAATTCAATGTCTTCATATAATGAGACACATTTATTATTAAGTTTAGGATTGCTAGCAATTTTAGTAATACTACCTACTTTTTATAATATAGGGCCAAACTCTACAGCTTGTTCTGTAAGTTTACCTAGTGTTAGCAGTGCTCAAAGTAGTGCCTCTACTAAAGTTAAATCTAATAGTCTTCCTAATTTATATATACCTTCTGCAATTCCTGTCTTAGCAGATAAGAAGCTAAAAGTATCTAGAGTGAAAACAGCGAAGCTTTCAGATCAGAAGGCGCAAATGGATTCTCCAAAAGAAGAGAAGATGGAGAAGAAAGTTGCTGAGGAAGTTAAAGAAAAAGCTCCTAAAAAAACTACAACTGAAAAACCAAAGTTAGCTAAAGTTTATTTTGGATTTAATAGCTTTACTTTGCCTGCTAATGTGAAAAAAGATTTGCAAGTAATGGTTAATTTTTTAAAAGAAAATGAATCTTCAACAATAGGACTTAAAGGGTATCATGATAATGCTGGTTCTGATTATGCTATTTATAATAAAAGAATCGCACTTAAAAGAGCTCAACAGGTATATAATTTTTTAATAGCTCAAGGTATTTCAGCTGATAGAGTGATACTTAAAAAGCCTGGTAAGAGTCTTGGAACTGGATCGAATTGGGAAGCTAGAAGAGTAGAAGCTTTTATTTTAGAATAGCTGTTTAGTTTACTCACTAAGAGTTTCTAAAAATACTTTTCCGTATTTCTTTAATTTACTTTGACCAACACCTGTAATTTTAGAAAATTCTTCTATGTTTTGTGGTTTAATCTCAGCCATTTCTTGTAGGGTCTTGTCATGAAAAATAATGTACGGAGGCACATTTTGAGCTTTTGCAATCTGCATTCTTTTCTCTCTTAATTTCTCAAATGTGTCTTTGTCATAATCAAAATATTTCTTTTTTGTGCGCGTCGCTTTAGATTTTTTCCTTTTATCTTTTCTAAATGAAATTTCTTTTTTCTCGATTAATATCTCTTTACTTTTCTCGTTTAGCTTCAAACTTCCAAAGCCTTCAATATCTACATCTAAAAATTGAGCAGCGATTAATTGTCTAAATACGCTAGTCCACTGTTTCTTATCAATTTCTTTGCCAATGCCAAAAGTAGAAATAGAATCATGTCTAAATTGTTTAATCCGGTCGTTATCAGCGCCAATTAAAACATCACTTAAATAGCTAGCTCCAAATCTTTGCCCAGTTCTATACACTGTAGATAGAGCTTGTTGAGCAGCAATTGTTCCATCCCAAGTCTCTACCGGGTTGATACAGGTATCGCAATTATTGCAGTTATCAATTGTTTCTTCACCGAAATAATTTAAAAGTATTTTTCTTCTACACGTAGTGCTTTCTGCAAAGCCTAGCAGTGTGGTTAGTTTTTGATGCTCGATTCTTTTTCTATTAGGGTTTGATGTATTAGAATCAATCATGCTTCTAAGAGTAGCAATGTCTCCAAAACCATATGCCATAAAAGCTGAAGAAGGCAGGCCATCTCTACCGGCTCTTCCAGTTTCTTGATAATAAGATTCTATGCTTTTTGGTAAATCTAAATGAGCAACAAAGCGTACATCTGGTTTATCAATGCCCATGCCAAAAGCAATTGTAGCAACAATTATAATGTTTTCTTCATTAATAAATTTTCTTTGGTTCTTTTCTCTAACTTTACTACTTAATCCAGCATGATAGGGCAGGGCATTATAGCCATTATCGCAAAGCCAACTAGCAGTTTGCTCAACTTTTTTTCTAGATAAACAATAAACAATTCCTGAGTCCTGATGGTGTTCTGTTTTTATGAAATCTAGTAACTGTTTTTTAGGGCTATTTTTTAAAACGACTTGGTAATTTATATTGGGTCTATCAAAGCTACTTAGAAATTGTTTTGCTTGGTTTAGGTTTAATTGTTTTCTAATTTCATTTTGAGTAGGTAAGTCAGCAGTTGCAGTAAGAGCAATCCTTGGAATGTTAGGGAAGCGTTTATGCAGTATGGAAAGTTTTAAATATTCTTTTCTAAAATCATGTCCCCATTGGGAAACGCAGTGTGCTTCATCGATTGCAAATAAAGAAATGGGTATTTCAGAAATTAATTCTAAAAAAGAATCTAGTAATAGTCTTTCAGGAGCAACGTATATTAAATCTAGCTCTTGGTTCCTTAGTGCGTCTTTTACCTCATAGCTTTGTTTGGCATTTAGGCTTGAGTTGAGAAACTCAGCTCTTATTCCTAATTGTTTCAAGCTTTGGACTTGGTCTTGCATTAGAGCAATTAGAGGGGAAATTACTATTCCAACTCCTTGTCTGAGAATTGCTGGGATTTGAAAACAAATAGATTTACCACCACCAGTTGGCATAAGCACTAATGCATCTTTACCCTCTATTAGGTGATTTATTATTTCTTCTTGATTCCCTCTAAATGATTCATAGCCAAAGGCTGACTTTAGAATTTCATTTGGGCGATCTTTTGATGTTTCCTGCATATAAGTTTATCGCTAGTTTTTAATAAAAATTAACTAGGTTTTAAAAATTAATACTTCTCAACTAGTACTTTTCTACTGTTTGTTCTAGCACAACTAGCTCTACCCCTGCTTCTTTAAACATTTTTCTAGTATCTGCACCTGCTTGGTATTGTTTCCTGCAAACAACTTTTGAAATTCCAACGCTAATGATCATCATTGCACAAACTCTACATGGTTCCATCTTGCAGTATAGAGTTGCCCCATTTACTGCTATGCCGTGTTTTGCAGCTTGAGCTAATGCGTTTTGTTCAGCATGAATAGTTCTAACGCAGTGTTGTTTTGTTACGCCGTCTTCATAAGTAACTTCTCGAAGTAAGTGACCAACCTCATCACAGTGCGGAAGTCCTGAAGGTGAGCCTACATAACCTGTAGCTAAAACTCTTTTTTCTTTTACAATTACGCAACCGCTCTTACCTCGGTCGCAAGTAGCTCTACTTGCTACTATGTCACTAAGTTCCAAGAAATATTGATCCCAGGGCGGTCTTACGTTTTTAGTTTCCATATTATGCCTAATCTAGCATAATACTCTTATGAATAAAGTTAGCCTCTTTTTTATCCTTATTTTTTGTTTCCTAGTTTCTTGCTCTGCAATTGAAGAAGATAAACTAGAAGAAGGTAGATGTGCAGTGAATTCTGACTGTAAGCAAGGTATGGAATGTGCCAATACTTTTTGTGAGGACATCTACTACCCAAGAAGAACTATAAAAACATATTAGTTTTATTCTCGCACTCTAGTCTAGTATGGGCTTGATGGTTATTTCTCTTAAAGCTTTTTTATCAAAACCTTTTCTAATAATTAATTTAACAGGCTTAGTTGATTTAGATAAAATTTTAAGAAACTGTGCCTTAGATTTAATACCTTTATCGTTAATAGCAACAATATATTCTCCTTGAGAAGGATCTAAGTAAGTTTGTACATAAGAACTTCTTCTTCTCTTTATCACCGCACCTTTTACTCCAGCTTTATCCGCAGGACCATTAGGTTGCACGTATAATACTAGTAAGCCCCAGTCAGTCTCACTTAAGCTAATGCCTAACTTAGGTCTTAAGACTCTACCGTATTTAACTAGTTGTGGAATTGCAGGCTTAATCTGATTTATTGGAATAGCAAATCCAATACCAGCGTTTGCCCCGCTTTTACTAAGAATAACAGTATTGATGCCAATTACTCTACCAGCGGCATCTAGTAGTGGCCCACCAGAGTTTCCCTGATTAATTGCAGCATCTGTTTGAATTAAATTTTCTAAAAGTGTGTCTTTAGCTATTTTTAAAGTTCTACCTAAACTAGATATTATTCCAGTTGTTAGTGTTCTATCTAAACCATAAGGATTACCTATTGCTAATACTCTTTGACCCACTAGAAGTTCATCAGAATCAGCTAACTCAGCAGCTGTTAGATCATCAGGAGCATTATGAATTTGAATAAGAGCAATGTCATTATCGGGATCGGTTCCAACTTTAATAGCAGGATAATTATTTCCATTTGCAAGAGTTACAGTAACTCTGCTTGCATCTTCAATTACATGATAATTAGTAACTACTAATGCGTTATTAGCATCAATTATGATGCCTGAACCCATTCCCTGTTGGTAACTCGCACCTTCAAAAAAATCGTAAGTAGCTGAAGTTGAGCTGATGTGAACAACTGCTTTATTTGTTCTAGAGTAAGCATCTATGACTTGTTGCTCATCTTGAGTTCTTGGAGCTAGAGATTGAGCAATAGCAAAACTTGGTAGTAATAGTAAAAAAGATAAGAATAATTTTTTCATAGTGTTTGTAGACGTTTGTAAGCCTGCTTAGTTACTAATATTTGAGAAATATGCCCACTAAATTGTTTTATAGCAATACTTGAGCTAATAAATTAGGTATATCTCCATCACATTACAATTTTCATTATCTAGCTTTGATGTGGATATAGCCAAGAGCAGATATGTTAATCGTAAGAACTGTCAAAACCACAATGGTTTTGCCGATTTTTTGTGATGGGTCTACCTGTCTTCCGCTGCGCTCGGCTATATGCTAATCTCCAGTGAATTTATAAAAAATATAAAAGTAAATCACGATTAGCATATGACACAGAGCCAATACAGTTTAGACAGGGCACTTGATTCAGTAGAAGGTGCTAGAAAGAATAGTAAAAAAATAGTTTTTACAAATGGCTGCTTTGATATCTTGCATGTTGGTCATTTACGTTATTTACAAGATGCTAAAAATTTAGCTGATTATCTTATTATTGGTTTAAATAGTGACAGTTCTGTGAAGTCATTAAAAGGAGAGCAAAGACCAATTGTTAATGAACTTGAAAGAGCTGAAATGCTTTTAGGATTAAAGGCTGTTGATGAAGTTGTAATTTTTTCTGAAGAAACTCCAATCAAATTAATTAAAGCTATAAAACCAGATTTTCTATGTAAGGGAGGAGACTGGGCAATAGACCAAATAGTAGGAGCAGATTTTGTTCAGTCTTATGATGGAAAGGTCTTATCCCTGCCATTTATTGAAGGGAAATCTACTACAGGAATTATAGAAAGAATTTTATCATGAAGCAGTCTCCTAAAGTAGTAATTTTAGAACAACAAGTAGTTAACCAAATAGCAGCTGGAGAAGTAGTTGAAAGACCAGCTTCAGTAGTTAAAGAATTAGTAGAGAATTCAATTGATGCTGGGGCAACTGAAGTTAAAGTTATACTGGCAAATGGCGGAAAGTCTTTAATTGAAATCCAAGATAATGGTTGTGGAATGAACGAAGCAAATTTGCTTTGCGCCCTTAAAAGACATGGAACTTCGAAAATTGTAGATGTTGATAATTTACTCAATATTAAAACTCTAGGCTTTAGAGGTGAGGCACTACCAACAATAGTCTCAGTTTCAAAGTTTATAATTACAACTGCAACTAGTGATAATCAAGGAATAGAGGTAACTCTAAATGCTGGTGAAGTATTAGAGAAAAATAATCTTAATTTTAAAAAAGGCACAAAAATAAAAGTAGTAGATTTATTTTACAACGTGCCTGCAAGAAGAAAATTCTTAAAAAGTGATAATGTAGAATATAATAACATTAAGGCATTCTTATCAGATTTATATTTAGCAAATTCAAATTTGAGAATTACTTTAAAAAGTGAAGGTAAAAAAGAAATAATTATGCCTGCTGAAGATGCTTTTCTAAAAAGAGCTGAGAATCTAGGATTTAAAGGCGAGAATTTTTTAGTTATAGATAAAGAGTATAATCCTCAGCTTAGAATTCAAGCCGTTCTTAGTGTTCCTATAAAAGCAGTTTCAAATTCTTCAAAACTAAGAACTTTAGTTAACGGTCGATCTGTAAGAGATAGGCTAATGTTAACAGCAATACGCTCAGGTTACGGCGCATTTTTAAAATCAGGGAAGTATCCTAGTGGAGCTTTTAGTTTAAAAATTCCTAGTAAAGACGTTGATGTAAATGTTCATCCTCAAAAATCTGAAGTTAGGTTTAGAGATTCTAATTCAATTTTTGCATTAGTTAGTTCAAATGTATCTAGATTATTCGATGAGCAAAAAGCAAGTTTTAGCTCTCAAGTTACAGAACAGCAGGTAGTTAATACCTTTTCTACTCAGTCTTCATCATCTCAGTCTGAAATAACTTTTTTTTCAAATTCTAATACAAATAACTCTAGTTTAGATGATTCTAATTCCAGTGAAGTTAGCTCTTTTAGAGATTTGAGATTCTTAGGAAAAATATTAGATGTTTATCTTCTTTTTTCCAGTTCTAATTCCTTAACAGTTCTAGATATGCACGCTGCACATGAAAGGGTAGTTTACTATAGATTGCGCACTCAGTATGAAAGTAAATCAATTGCTAAGCAAAAATTATTAATTCCTATTACTATAGATTTAACTAACGATTTTGTTGAGCCAGAAAATGTTGATCGTTTAAATTCTATTGGCTTTGAAGCTGAGATTTTTGGAGATACTTCTGTAATTATTAGAGCGGTTCCTGCATTAATAGCTGATTCAGCTGTTGAGTCTATGATTAGAGAAATACTTAGTTCTAGTGAATGGGAAGTCTTTAAAAAGCCTCAGAATAATAAGGCTGGTAATACCGATGCTATAGATGCCGTTGTAACAAGAATGGCATGCCACAGAGCTCTTAGAAGAGGCGATAGTATTTCAACTGAGCAGGCGTATAAGCTACTTGCAGATTTAGAATTAGCTAATAGCTCTGCATTTTGTCCACATGGAAGACCTGTTAAAATTGAATTATCAGAACTGGAGTTTGAAAAACTTTTTGGAAGAAGTGGTTTTTAAATAAAAAAATCCCAAATGATATTATTATGTCACTACCAAACTTAATTGTAATCACTGGACCTACAGGAATTGGAAAAAGCTCCTTAGCGATTAAGCTTGCCAAGCAATTAAATACTGAAATAATCAATGCAGATTCCGTTCAGGTTTATAAAGGTTTTGATATTGGTTCAGGAAAAGTAACCGAAGATGAAAAACAAGGTGTTAAGCACCATTTACTTTCTTATGTAGAAGTAAATCAAAAGTTTGATGTAGCTAAATTTTGTAAAGATGCAGATGCTGTAATTAAAGATATTACTAAGCGCGGAAAAATCCCTATAGTTTGTGGCGGTACAGGAATGTATTTAAGAGCCTTAGTAAGTGGTGTTGCTAAGACTCCTGAAATAAAAGAATCTGCTAGATCTGAGTTAGTTAAACTTGAAAAAGAAGTTAGTGCTGAGAATTTAAATCAACATTTATATAACTACTTACAGAAGATAGACCCTGATTCAGCTATTGAGGTTAATAAATCTGATATTCAAAGAATAAAAAGAGCAATTCTTGTTTATTTATCTTCTGGCAAAAGTATTACTGAATATCAAAAAGAGCATAATTTTAGCGACAATAAATACAACACCTTATTTGTCATATTAAAAATGGACAAAGAGCAGTTACATCAGAGGATAAATTTGCGGTGTAAAGAAATGCTTGAATTAGGCTTAGTTAAAGAAGTTATCAAGCTCTTAAGCTCGTATTCCTTGAACAGCAATGCTTTTAATGCTATCGGATATCGCCATATAATAGAGTATCTTAGGGCTGACTATAACGCTGAAAAAATGTTAGAGTTGCTAAAAAGAGATACAAGGCGTTTTGCGAAAAGGCAAAGAACTTGGTGGAGGAATCAACCTAGGTTTCTCGGATGGCACAGTGTTTTAGATGGAAGTGTTTTAGATGAATTTCTTACTTTTGCTAAAGAAGGAATACTGAAAGAACAAGGAGATAAGGAAGGAATTAATAGTTTAGTTCAAATTTGTGAACAATACTTTGTAAAAAAAGAAAGTAGAATTTCATACATAGAAATAGATACTTAGAACATACATAAAAACAAATACTATAAATATACAGAAAATATAATGACAGACTTTAGCCAATATTTAGATTTTGAACAGCCAGTAGTTGAGATTGAAAAAGCAATTCTTGAAGCAAGAAAAGTTGTTGAATCTGGTGATTTATCAAAAGCCGATGAAGTAAAAAAACTAAAGAAGAAACTAGCTCAGACTAGAAAAGATGTTTACGGAAATCTTAGTGCTTATCAAAGAGTTAAACTCTCAAGGCATTTTGAAAGACCTTTTACTCAAGACTACATAAATATTTTATTTGAAGATTTTAGTGAGCTCCATGGAGATAGGCTTTTTGGTGATGACGCTGCAATCGTTGGTGGTATAGCAAAGTTTGGTAATAAGAGTGTGATGGTAATTGGCCATCAAAGAGGAAGAACTACTCAAGAAAGAATTGAAAGAAATTTCGGAATGACAATGCCCGAAGGTAATAGAAAAGGTCAGAGACTTTTTAAATTAGCTGAAAAGTTTAACCTTCCATTAATTATGTTTATTGATACTCAAGGTGCATATCCTGGCTTAGATGCAGAAGCTAGAGGTCAGGCTGAGGCAATCGCAAGGAATTTATTGGTTCTATCTGGCTTAAAAACACCAATAATATCTATAGTAATTGGTGAAGGTGGGAGTGGTGGAGCACTAGCTTTTGGTGTTTGCGATAAGCTTTTAATGCTTGAGAATTCTATTTATTCTGTAATAAGTCCTGAAGGTTGCGCTTCTATTCTTTGGGGTAAAACAAATGAAGATATGGCTAAAATGTCAGCTCAAGTAGCAGAGTCTTTAAAAGTTACCGCAAATGAGTTAGGTAATACTGATATTGTAGACGAAGTAGTTAAAGAACCCCCTGGAGGAGCTCATAGAGATCATCATAAGGCTGCAGAGCTTTTAGGTGAAGCTATTAGTAAGCACTTAGAAGAATTATCTTCTTATTCAACTCAAGAGTTACTTGATAAAAGATACGAGAAGATTAGAAAAATCGGCAATTTTTAAATTTAATAATAATTATATAAAGAAACAAAATGAAAGAAAATAGATACCCACCTGGTTACGTTCCGTTAACAGTCCATAAATTAAGCAATCAAGGGTCAAATAATAGATCCCGTTCAAATGATAACGATAATAGATCTAGAAGATCGAATAATAACAAAGGTAGACCAAGAAGACGTAGACCTAATTACGACGATAAGAAGTCACAAGAGGATAAGAGCGAATAGTATGCCTAAAGATGATCATTTAGAAATGAACGGTGTCGTAAAAGAATGTTTTCCAAACACTTCTTTTAGAGTTGAGACAGAAAGTGGACATGAGCTTCTTGCATATTTAGCAGGAAAGCTTAGAAAGAATTACATTAGAGTTTTACCTGGTGACCATGTAAAATTAGAAATTTCTCCTTATGACTTATCTAAAGGTAGAATTACTAGACGTTATAGTAAGCCACCTGTAAAAGAAATACCCCCAAAAGACACAGAGTAAGAAACCGAATAATCGTTATAGATATTTTTGTGTAACTTTATAGAATTATAAGGTATTATTTTACCTATTAGCATAGCTACGAGCATTAAATAGCTATTGAACCTATATGATAACGGCGATCATCTAAATCGTCGTTAGTATTTAAGCTGGTTAATTTGAGAAGGGGCAATGACAAAGAAAAATCTAGATAAAGACATAAGTATTATTCAAGCATTATTTTTCGGACACGTAAGTGAGGATAAGATGTTTCCTTACCCTGAGCTAGACTCAGATGAGAAAGAAACTCTAAATATAGTACTTGATTCAATCAATAAATTTCTAGGTGATAAGCAAGAAGATTTTGCAAAATGGGATGAAGAAGGTGCTCAGCCTGATGATTTTATTAAAGCACTAAAAGAGCTTGGTTTATTTGGTTTAATTATTGGTGAAGATTACGGTGGAATTGGTTTTTCTAATACTTCGTATTCTAGAGTAGTTCAAGAAACTAGTAAGCATGATGCCTCTGTATCTTTAACTATTGGAGCTCATAGTTCAATTGGTATGAAAGGCTTGTTGTTATACGGGAACGATGAGCAAAAAAAGAAATATTTACCAAAGCTTGCAAGCGGAGAAATGATAGCAGCTTTTTGTTTAACTGAAGCAGGTTCAGGTTCTGATGCTGCATCGATTAAAACAAGTGCTGTAAAAAACAAAGACGGCACTTGGACATTAAATGGGGAAAAGATTTGGATTACAAACGGAGCTTTTGCAGATTTCTTCACAGTTTTTGCACGCACAGAGTCTGAGGGTGGAAAGATTTCAGCTTTCATAGTTGAGAGAAGTTTTGATGGGGTAACAAATGGCCCTAAAGAAGATAAAATGGGTATTAGAGCTTCTGCAACTACTACTATTAATTTTGAAAATGTAGTTGTGCCAGAAGCAAACTTGCTAGGAGAAGAAGGTAAGGGATTTAAAATTGCGATGGCTATTTTAAATAATGGAAGAACAGGCCTTGGTGGAGGTTGTGTAGGTGGTATTAAGAAATTAATTAGTCTAGCAAGTAATCAAGCTACTGAAAGAAAACAGTTTGGAAAAAGTATTAGCGAGTTTGGTTTAATTAAAGAGAAAATAACACAAATGACAGTGGATTGTTTTGCTGCAGAAAGTGTCGTTGGAATGGTTGGGCATTTAATAGACTCAGGCGAGAAAGATTACTCTTTAGAAGCTGCAATTAGTAAAGTTTTTTGCTCAGAGGCATTGTGGAATTCTGCATATGAGGCTCTGCAAATTGCCGGTGGTAACGGCTTTATGAAAGAGTACCCTTATGAAAGAGTTGTTAGGGATTCAAGAATTAATACAATTTTTGAAGGTACTAATGAAATACTAAGACTTTATATCGCTCTAGCTGGAATGAAGGACGTAGGAAAATATCTTAAAGAAGTAGCTAGTAGCACAGAAGAAATTTTTAATGACCCAATTAAAGGCTTTGGAACTCTCTCTGATTACGCTGCTATGAAGTTATCAAGAATGACTAGCATAGGTAGAGACAAGCTTGGGAGTCATTATAAATGTTTTCAGCATGAAGCAGATACAATTGATAGGTATTCTAGCGCTTTTGCAGCCGCGGCTGAAGGCTTAATTAGAAGACATAAGAAAGATATCATTAATAAGCAGTTAGCAACTAAAAGATTAGGGGATGTAGCAATTGATCTTTTTGTTAGTGTTTGTGTGCTTTCAAGAGCTTCTAAAATAGTTGCCGAAAAAGGGGAAGAAAACTCTAAAACAGTAATTGATATTGCAAAAGTTTTTATCAGAAATGCAAGACGTAGAATGACCGGTAATATCAGAGGTCTTGATAGAAACGATGACGAGAAGCTTGAGTCTATAGCAGATTATATTTTTGATAATAAATCTTACCCTTGGGATATTATATAGTTGACTCAGTTTAATTTTCAGTGTGAAGGCTAAAGCCTAATTTTACTAAAAATCAACCTGAGTCAACTATATCCTGTTTCCCGCTGCGCTCGGCAATATAGAAGCTAAAAGAGATAAAGCCTTTTTACTTTTTTTCAGAAAGATCTTTTAGTTTCTTTAAAAAAGCAGTGTCACCAGATCTAGGTTTTCTTGATTTTGTTTTTCTTGTTTCTTCTAGAGGTTTTGCATCTCCATATCCGTCAATACTAGCAGCTCTTTCTTCTGCTTTGTCTGCCTTTTCTTTTTTTAGCTCAGTTTCTGATAGTGCGGAATGATTTTTTTTGCTAACTGCACTCCAGCCTTTTTCATTACGGCTTTTATCGTATTTAGATCTTTTATCTGGGTCACTTAGAGTTTCCCAAGCATTTTGAATCTCAAAGAACTTTTCATTATCAGCATTTGAACCACTATCTGGGTGAAAGACTCTAGCGAGTTCTTTGTATTCATTTCTAATCTCTTCTAATTTTGAATCGGGAGAGACATTTAAAACATCATATAAATCTTTATAGTTGTTCATTTGTAGTTTTTATTTCTACCTGTTTATAATTATTAGCTATGTTTTGTTACTACGACGTTGTTACGATAACTAAGATTCTTAATTGTGAATATAGTAGATATCAAGTATAAATCTATCAATCGAGAAAAATCGTATGAAACTAAAATAATTTAGTAAATTGTGTATAAATTTAATATAAAAACGTCTTAGAATTGATATGGCAAAAATATTAGTCCCAGTTAAAAGAGTTCCTGATTACGAAATTAAGCTTAAAATAAATCAGGATAGTAGTAATGTTATTACAGATGGAATTAAATGGATTCTTAATCCCTTTGATGAAATAGCTGTAGAAGAGGCAATTAGGCTCAAGGAGAATTCTTCAGATGTTGAAGAAATTGTAGTTGTATCAATTGGCCCAAAGGAAATTTCAGAGCAACTTAGAACGGCTCTGGCAATGGGAGCTGATAAAGCTATATTAGTAGAGAGCAATGACTATGTAGATTCACACGTTGCCCATCTGGCACTAGCTGAAATTTATAAAAAAGATAAATACGATATGGTTATTATGGGCAAGCAGTCTATTGATTCTGATGCGAATCAAACAGCTCAGTTGCTTGCTGCTAAGCTGTCAATCGGCCAAGCAACTTTTGCTTCTAAAGTAGAAATAGAAGATTCATGGCAAAGTGCAAAAGTAACTAGAGAAGTTGATGGAGGGCTAGAAACTATTTCAGTTAAACTCCCTGCAGTAGTAAGTACTGATTTAAGATTAAATGAGCCTCGTTATCCTTCACTGCCAGGAATTGTAAAAGCTAAGAAAAAACCTATGGAAGAAATTGCGATTGATTCATTAGGAATTAGTCTTGAGCCAAAAGTGGTAATTAAAAAAATGTCTCTACCTGAACAAAGAAGTGCAGGAGTTAAGGTGCAAAATGTAGCTGAGTTAGTTGAGAAACTTAAGAATGAAGCAAAGGTAATATAATTATGATTTTAGTAATTTTAGATTCTAGTGCAGTATCAAAAGCTAGTTTATGTGCAATTAGTGCAGGCTTAAAGCTTAAGTCGCAGAATCCTTCATCCGAAGTAGTTGGTATATTATTAGGCGCTGGTGATTTATCAGCAGTTGCAGGTGAGTATACGGCTTATGGTTTAGATAAAGTCTTAACTGCATCCTCTGATAGCATGAAAAACTACTTAGCTGTTCCTTATGCTGAGTGTGTGGCTAATTTAGATAAAGAACATAATTTTAAATTTATAGTATCTGCAAACACTACATACGGTAGAGATTTAATGCCTAGAATTAGTGGCTTGTTAGATATTGCTCAAGCAAGTGATGTATTAGAAATTCTTGATGATGGTTTATTTAGAAGACCAATGTATGCAGGAAATATAATTGCAGATGTTGAGCTTAAAGGGGAGAAGAAAGCGGTTACTATTAGACAAACTGCATTTGATCCTGCGAAAAAAAGTGACAGCTCTGCTGAAGTTTCTACAGTTGAGGTTGGTAGCTTAAATTCAGAGCAACAAACATTTGTATCTTTTGATACAGAAGAGTCTGAAAGACCAGAGCTTACAGATGCTGAAGTAGTGATAAGTGGTGGAAGAGCACTTAAATCAAAAGAGAATTTCGATAAATATATAATGCCACTAGCTGATAAACTAGGTGCTGCTATCGGTGCAAGTAGAGCAGCAGTAGATTCTGGTTATGCTCCAAATGATTGGCAGGTTGGTCAAACTGGAAAAGTTGTAGCTCCGAAGTTGTATATAGCAATTGGAATTTCAGGTGCTATTCAGCACTTAGCAGGCATGAAAGATTCTAAAGTAATAGTTGCAATTAACAAAGATGCAGAAGCTCCAATTTTTGAAATTGCAGATTATGGCTTGGTTGCTGACTTATATGATGTGGTGCCAGAGTTAATAGAGGCTCTATAGATTGGCTTTATTTTTTAGGCTTTTACTACTTTCCTTTTCTTTTTTATTATTAAGTAGCTGTTCCAATGTCGATACTACTGAAGTTAGCTTCGCTAACTTAGATGGCTCTAATTCACCAAAAATCAAAGTTGAAAAAGCATTAACCAAAAATGATAGAAGTTTTGGTTTAATGTTTAGAAAGAAAATGCCTCAAGATCACGGCATGCTTTTTGTTTTTCCTACTGAAGAAATAAAAGGCTTTTGGATGAAAAACACTTATATTCCTCTAGATATAATCTATATTTCTTCGAATAAAAAAGTAGTTAGTATTGTAAAAAATGCAATTCCTTTAACTGCAGTTAGTAGGAGAAGCTTAGCGCCTGCAAAATATGTGGTTGAAGTTAATGCTGGTTTATCTGATGAATGGAAAGTTACTCCTGGCTCGACTCTTGTAGGTGATTTACCAGAAGCTCTAGAATAAAAAGTTATCTAGCTTCCTTTAGCTCCCTATTTTATTGGTATGTCCTTATTGAAGTTTAAAATGCTACTAGAATCCCAATTAGCTATATTGTTCATATGGTCCCAGAGCCCTTGTATGTCTTTGCTGGGAGTAACTAAATTTGCATAAGTAAAAAATTTGTCTTTAAGCATTTGCTTGAAGTCTTTGCGGTCATTAAGGGCATGCCCAACTGGGTAGTCCATTTCTCCTTTCCATTGCGTGCCATCTTTAAGTTTAATACTTAGCTCAGATGGAATGCCTTTAGGGTATCTTGCGCTAAGCTCTTTACTTGGTTCCTTTAGCGTAATCTTTGGCATTAAGTTCCAAGTAAAAGGATTTTTATCTTTATTAAGAGCATCTCCTCTATAATCTGACGGCATCATGATTACATCGGCTCTAGTTAGTTCTCCTTTTTCTTTTAAAGCTCTAAGAGCTTTTTTGGCAAATTGTGAAAGAATAAACATTGCGGAGTGATCTGCTTCTTCTGTTGTGCCTGGATTCCATTTCTCGGGTAGGCCAATTATTTTCCATGCATCTAGGTAGATGTGAATTTCAATTGATTCAAAAATTTCTTCTTCATCTATATTTTTGAGTTTTTCTTTATTCTCTTGAATAAAGTCATACATTAAATCCATTAAACTAGCTGCTTGATGTTCATGAATGCCCCAAAGTTTATGATGGTGGTTTTGGTTTACGCACCAGTCTTTTGCATCTCCTGTTACTAGAATATTAATCTCAAATGGAGAATGGTCTTTTTCTACATTAGGGTATGCACAAAACATGCCTTTAGTATTTCTAAAAACATCCCCAGTGGAAGTAATACCTCCAGATGTTGCTTCTTTAGCATGTTGAATAACTCTTTGAGCGAGAATACCCGCTGCTAGCCCTTTTGAATTACCCATTTCAGCATCTGTTGATGCTTGTCTTGAAGAGCGCATTGCTACGTTATGACCTGTAAGAAGTCCCATTGCGTTTTCAATATTATCAACAATATTTTTACTGAATTTAATATTATCTACGCTTTTTTCTCCATCAATAATAAGCATATAAATTATTAGACATGCCATGCCTCCGTCCATCACATGGTCATGGGCGTGTTGTCGTAGATTAATGTGTGCACAAAGTGTGCCGTGGAGTTGTGTGTAGTAGGCCATTGCTTCAAGGGTGTCTCTGCCGTTATAGTCTTTTTGTTGGCAAGCACTAAGAATTACTTCCATCCATTCAAGATGAGCGAATTCACCTGCGTTTGCTCCTGTGTTTTGGTCATTGCCAAAAATTGTAGGGTTGGTATCAAGAATTCTTCTTACGGCTACATTTGCGTATACAGCGTTCGATGCGTGGATAGGAACATTAGAGCCGAGCATATAGCCAGTAGAAACTTTATCTAGTTGTGAATCATGTACTTGAAACCCTAATTGAATATCTCTTAGGGCTTTAATTTCATGCGTAGTTAATCCACCTAGTGAGGAAGCTAATTCATCAATCCACAATTCTTGGCATCTTATAAGAACTTCTTCAGGTGGGCTGCCATACTTTCCAGATAGCATGTCTTTAGCTGTTTCAATTAATCCACGAGTTTGATTAGAGTTTGCGGGTAGATTTAGGATGTTTTTTTTATACATATGCTCTGTAGTTGAATTGCTTGATATAGCTATCATAATAGATTAATTAACTTGTAAGTTTCAACTAATTATTTCTTTTTGCATGATACAGATTAATAAAATTTCAAAATCCTACGGAAAAAGAGTCTTATTTGATGATGTGACTTTTTCAATAAATCCTAAAGAAAGGCTAGGCTTAGTTGGAAGAAATGGACATGGTAAATCTACGCTTTTTAAAATTTTAGCCAATATAGAGCAGTGTGATAGCGGGGATATACACTATCCTGAAGATTATACTATTGGCTACTTACAACAGACATTAGAATTTAAAGAAAAGACAGTTCTAGATGAGGCAAGTCTTGCCTTACCAGAGCTTGAAGGTGGATGGAAAGAGCTTCATAAAGCAGAAGAAATTCTTTTAGGGCTAGGCTTTTTAAAAGAGCAGTTTGAGATTTCGCCTTTAGAGTTATCAG
Source organism: uncultured Bdellovibrionales bacterium (assembly GCA_964408435.1). GTDB lineage: Bacteria > Bdellovibrionota_C > UBA2361 > SZUA-149 > CAYOZL01 > CAYOZL01. The sequence continues at coordinate 48,669 of CAYOZL010000007.1, forward strand.
GTGGTTTTCAGATTAGATTAAACTTAGCAAAACTTATTATTTCTTCGCCTGATTTATTACTTCTTGATGAGCCAACTAACTATTTAGATATTGTATCAATGAGGTGGCTAACTAAGTTTATTAAAAATTGGCCATCTGAAATGATTTTAATTACTCATGACCATGATTTTTTAAATAGAGTTTGCACACATACTTTAGGTATTCATAGAAAAAAAATAAAAAAGCTAGAAGCAGGAACTGAAAAGTTTTTTGAATTACTAGAACAGCAAGAAGAATTACAAGAGCAGCAAAGAGTAAATCAAGAGAAAAAGATTAAACAAACTGAGCAGTTTATTAATAGGTTTCGCGCAAAAAATACTAAAGCAAAAGCAGTTCAGTCAAGAATTAAAGCTTTAGATAAAATGGATAAAATTGAAAAGCTAGATAATATTGATAATCTAGATTTTGATTTCAATTATAAAAACCTACCTGGTAAAAGATTATTAGAGCTAGAAAATATTTCTTTTCATTATCCCGAGCAAGACGAGTTCTTATTTAAAGATTTAACACTTCAAGTAAATCCAACTGATAGAATTGCAGTTATTGGTAAAAACGGGAAAGGGAAGTCGACTCTGCTTAATATTATAGCAAATGAATTAAAACCAATAAATGGTGAGATAAAAGCATCCCCTAATGCAAAGATTTCTTTTTTTGGGCAAACGAATAAAGAGAGATTAAATACTTCTAATACAGTAGAGCAAGAGCTTTTAGAAATTACCCCTAATCATAATAGAACACTAGCTAGAACAGTTGCAGGAGTTATGATGTTTGAAGGAGATGATGCACTTAAGAAAATTAGTGTTTTATCTGGAGGGGAGAAAAGTAGAGTTTTGCTAGGAAAGATAATTCTTAATGAAGCTAATTTGTTAATACTTGATGAACCTACAAACCATTTAGATATGTATTCCTCTGAGGCTTTAAAAAGAGCAATTAAGAATTTTCCAGGTGCGGTAATAATAGTTACTCACAGTGAGGGCTTTATTGAAGAAGTAGCAAATAGGCTAGTTATTTTTGACAATGGAAAAGCCGATATTTTTGAAGGTGGTTATCAGGACTTTATTAGAAGAATAGGCTGGGGTGGTGAAGAAGCAGGAAAGGAAAATAGCAAGAAGCCTAAGAAGGAAACGAAACCAGAAGCAAAGTTATCAAAAAAAGAACTTAGACAATTAAAAGCTCAAAAAGCAAAAAAATTAGCTCCAATTAAAAAGATTGAAAAAGAGATCATGCAATTAGAAAAAGAAGTTGAAGATGGTAATGCAGAGCTGATTAAAAGAACTGTAAATGGTTTTGGAGAGAAGGAAGCTGAGCTTGCAACTAAAATTGCTAATGATAAGAAAAGAATTGAAGAATTATTTGTAGAGTTAGAGGTTAAAACTGAAGAGTTAAAGAGTTTGAATTAATTCTTCTGTTATTATTTCCCTGTTTTTATTTCCCTACTATCAATCACTCTTGAGCTATCAGCCTCAGCTTCATCACAGAACCTTACACATTTTTTTTCTTCAGTTATCTTTCCACCGCACCCTACATGACAATCTCTAAAATCTGACTTACATACTTTATTTCTAAGTGGACAGATTCTTCTAAAGCAAGCACAGTTGCCAACACAAATTGTGCTATTTGTTCTCCTACTATATCTAAAAATTCTCCGAGATTGGCATCTCGCGTATTCTAATTCAGAGAGATAATTACATCTTTGTCTTTTAAAAATAGCAGCTTTCTCACATACTTCTTTTGAATAGTCACATGCACTTACGCAGTCTTGGCCTGCAGAGTCTTCAATTGGATGAAGTTTATGGGTTATCTCGTAACGAGGTGAGCAACTGCATACTAAAAATAGAACTAGTATTAATCTAATCATTTAACTATCTTAAATAACTATACTAACTAAGTAAAATAGATATTTAAGCATTATTATGATATTAAAATATGAGTTCTTTTATATCTAAAATATTGATTAAATTTAGCGTTCATATCTAAAAGTTTATTTCTTTTATGTTTGAGCGCATTGTCGCTCAAGGTTCCCTCTGGTTTTTTTTGAAGACTAAAATGAATAATAATGTTTTTTATTTTTGCATAATTGTTTTTGTTTTTCTTGCAACTGCATATGCTATGAGAAGAATAAGGACACTTCAACGAGAAAAAAAAGCTTTAGAAAAGAAAAATGAGCTTTGTATTCTTAATCACGACGGTAGAAAGGAAATCTCTGCACATTATTATTTCACTGAGATACCAACAGTTAAAGAAGCTTTTAAAAAGTTTTTTGAGCTTTTCGTTATCTATTCGAATTCGATAGAGAACGAGGTCTTTAGGGAAAAGTATCGTGAAGCAGTAGAACTTTTTGAAAGCAAGTTGTTTCATGAAGACGAAAAAAACTCTTTTGCAGTAACAGACGTTTGTCGATGCATTACCTCTGTTTTTATTAACCTTAATCATTCTAAAAAACAAATTTTTGATTTTACTGTGATTTATCCTGAATTAAGTTTGTATAAGGGACATCTAGTAATTACTTTAAAACTTGGTTGTGGGATTGAAATAGCTCTTAGTTTTACAGTGGATCACGAAGGAGTGTTAAGTTACGAACCTACAAGTATACCCTTTTCTTATCTCAAAATTATGTTTGAAGAAAAAAGAACAGAAGATGTAAAACCCTTCTTTGATACTGGGTCAAATTGGTGTAATACAAAAACTGATTCCGCAGAATTTTTAGAAGCTATACTAAAGCTTTAAATTTTTTTAGCGACTTTGCCTAAAACTTATCTTTTCTTTACAGGAACGTAATCTCTTTGAGTTTCCCCAATATATACCTGCCTTGGTCTACCAATCCTATTTTTTGGATCGTGAATCATTTCTTTCCACTGAGCTATCCAACCAGGAAGTCTTCCAAGTGCAAACATTGCAGTAAAGCCGTTTACAGGAATTCCTAATGCTGAGTAGATAATTCCACTGTAGTAATCCACGTTTGGATATAGCTTTCTTTCGATAAAGTAATCATCACTTAGTGCAATTTCTTCTAGCTCTGCTGCTACATCTAATAATTTACTCTTTACAGGAGCTTTTTCTAGAACTTTATGGCACGCAGCTTTTAATATCTTTGCTCTAGGGTCGTAATTCTTATAAACTCTATGACCAAAGCCCATTAATCTAGCTTTACTATCTTTTGATTTAGCTCGCTCAACATATTTTTTAACATCTTCACCTGAATTTACTATATCGTGAAGCATTTCAATTACGTGTTGGTTAGCCCCTCCATGTCTCATGCCCCATAGAGCAGAGATTCCAGAAGAAACACATGCGTAAAGGTTTGCTAAACTACTTCCCACTAATCTTACTGTAGAAGCAGAGCAGTTTTGTTCGTGATCTGCATGAAGAATTAAAAGTAAATCTAGAGCTTTTACAATATCTGGATCTAAGTAGTAATCTTCAGCAGGGGTTGCAAACATCATATTTAAAAAGTTTGCACTATATGAAAGACTATTATCTGGGTAAATAAAAGGTTGTCCGATAGATTTCTTATAACTAAATGCTGCCATTGTAGGTAGCTTTGCAAGTAGTCTAATAATATGAAGCTCTTGTTTCTCTTTATCTTTAGGGTTTTCGAAGTCTTGATAAAAAGTATAACAAGCAGAAACAACTGAAGCTAAGATTGCCATTGGATGTGCATCTCTAGGGAAGCCATCATAAAAACGCTTCATGTCTTCATGAATCATCGTGTGTCTAGTAAGTCTTGATGTGAATTCATCTAACTCTGTAGCGCTTGGTAGTTCGCCATTTATTAAAAGGTAAGAAGTCTCTAAGAAGCTAGATTTCTCTGCTAATTGCTCAATTGGATATCCTCTATATCTTAGGATTCCATTTTCCCCATCAATGAAAGTAATTGCACTTTTACAAGAACCAGTGTTTCCAAAGCCGTTATCAATTGTAATGTATTTAGTTGATGCTCTAAGAGATGTAATATCGATAGCTCTTTCATTCTCGCTACCAACTACTACAGGTAATTCGATAGTAGTTCCGTCAGGTAATTCTAGTTTAGCAGTTTCGCTCATAATTTTTTAATCTCTATGTTTTATTGTTGCACAATACATTATTGTAGACGTAATAATAAGTTAGATTTAATCTTTTGGAAAAAGATTTATTTATTTTACAAGTTTATTAATAAAAATTTACCCATAAGCTATAGTCCTATGAAAATTGTCGCAAATCTTATTCTCTTAGCTTTTCTCTGTTCGTGTTCAACTACAATAACACCGCTTGAGCTAAATGAGATTGTTTTAAACAAAACTGAGTTATCAAAAGTGCTAGATATTCCAATTCAAGCTCATGAGCTTAGTATGGATGTTATTCTTGATAAAAGAAGCACAAATGTAATAGCAACTCTTGATGAAGTAGAAATTAAGTCTGGAGTTGGGCTTAGTCAAAAAATTTCAAATTCAATACTTAAAACACTTAAAAATTCAGGTTTTAAACCGAGTAGTGCAGCAAAAATTAAACTTTCTGGGTTTTTAAAAGAGTATAACGCTAAAATAGCAGGAAGGTTCCCATCAGCAGGCTCTGCAAAAGTGCAGTTTGTAATAATTGCTAATAATTTAAGTAATAGAAAATCTTATAAAGCTCAGTATTTAGGTTCTACTAATTTACAAAATTTTTCTGCTGATGAAAGTGACTTAACAGAAATGTTAAATAAAGCTTTAGAATCTGCTCTTAAGCAAATGGTTAAAGATGAGAATTTAATTTATTTTTTAAGAGATGAGTATTAGTTGACGTAGCCTAATTCTTAGTAGGCTGCTTTGCCGCTAAGTTTACTAAAAATCAATCTACGTCAACTAATATTGTTTCCCGCTGCGCTCGGCATTAAGATTAATTTTTTGTCTAAGTCTTCTTGTTTAGATCTTTTTTATAAAGATTAATTATCGCAGCAGTATTATAATGAGCAATGTTCTCTATTTGTTTTAATTGTTTTTTCAATATTACTCTATTTAGTCTAGCTAAGAGCTTTTTAGCGTTATAAATAACTGCTCCTATATACTTTCTATGAGATTTCTTAACTGATAACTCCTTATCAAAATTGGAGTGAGAGCATAAGCTTCTTAGAATTTCAGTGCTTTTTTTATCTAAGACAGTATCTTTTCCGATTAAGGAAATATCAATTTTAGTAATTTTATCTATTTCGTCTTGATTGTAGTTATTAGAGTTTTCTAGCCTCTGTTTTAGTGCTGTTTTAGCTTGTGATAGAATTTTCTCGTTCATTGCCATATTACTAAATTATAATATACAATTAGCTGTAATATGGAAATACCACTAAAAAAAGACGGCAAGCCAGATATTAATAAGCTTATGCAGCTGATTCAAGCTGATGTAGAAAAGTCTGTTAAAGAAAATGGTTATACAATGCCAACGTTTATTCCTAAGCGAGTAGAGCAAGAGAATCTGGAGTCAATTAAATCTTGTGAATCTTTGAAATATTTAAATCATAATTGGAATGACTGGAGCATTACCCCAAAGTTTAGCTCTCATCGTAAGGTTATAGGGCCAGTAGTCTCAACTTTAAAAAAATTAATAAACAAAGTATTTAAAAATAATTTAAATGGATACTTTAAAAAAGAGTTAGCATTTCAAGAGAATTTAGTAAGGCATTTAAATAACTCTTCTAAATACGTTGATGATAGCCAGTCTAAAATCTTTTGGTCATTAATTGATAAAGTAGATACTGATATAAAAATGGTTAATCAAAGAAATGATGAATTGTTCTCAAATTTGATTGATGAGATGGATAATTTGAAACAAAGAATTGTAGAGCTAGAAGCAAAGTCTGGAAAAAATAAATAAGCGATTGTCTAAAGAACTAAATATATTAGTACTAAGTGTGCAAGTTCCATTTACTAGTGGGGGTGCAGAGCTTTTAGTTTCAGAATTAGTAAAGAATTTAAAAGCTAGTGGCCATAAAGTAGATTTAGTGCAAGTTCCTTTTTCTGCTTTACCTAAAACTAATATTTTAAAACAAATGTCAATTTGGTCTTCATTAGATTTAACAAAGTTTTCTGGTAGGAATGTTGATTTAGTAATTTGTAATAAATTTCCTAATTACTTAGTTAATCACAAGAATAAAGTTTGTTGGTTAATTCATCAGCATAGGCAAGCTTATGAGCTATACGGTACAAGGTTTGGAGATTTTGAATTTAACGATGATGACCAAGCATTAAGAGAAATAATAAGAAATGCTGATGCTAAATTAAATGAATGCAAAAAGGTTTACACTATTTCAAGTAATGTTTCTAAACGCTTAAAAGAGTTTAACTCTATTGATTCTGAAGTTTTAATGCCACCACTGCCTTACGGAAATAAGTATAGGAAAGGGAACAAAGGTAATTATATTCTTAGTGTTGGAAGAATTTGCAGTATTAAAAGAATTGATTTGATGCTTGAAGCCATGTCTAAAGTGGATGCGAGCTTAAGTCTTAAAATAGTAGGCTCAAGCGATGAACCAGCAATAGAGAATTATTTAAAATCAATAGTTAAAAAGCACAACATTGAGCAAAGAGTAGAATTTTTAGGTCGGGTAAGTGATGAAGATTTACTTGAATATTATGCAAATTGTTTTGCTGTATATTATGCACCTTATGATGAGGATTATGGATTTGTAACTCTTGAAGCAATTAAATCAGGTAAGATTGTAGTTACTGCAGAAGATAGTGGGGGAGTATTATCTTTTATAACTAATGCCGAGAATGGTTTAGTTCTTAAAGCAGAGCCAGAAGAAATTTCAGCTGGATTTAATTCTTTATTGGACTCAGCTCTTTATGATAGGCTAACTAAAAATGTCTTAGAATATAAAATTCAAGATAATACTTGGGATGAGGTTCTTAGCAAATTAACTAAGAGTTATTAAGGAAGTAAAAAAAGAGAAGCAATGGCTAAAGAGCAAATTACATTATCATTAAGCCCTGAATTACTAGAGGAGTTAAAGCAAACAGCTGCTAGAACTAATCAAAGTTTAAGTTCAGTAATTGAAGCTTATCTTTGCGCTAATTCCCTATCTGGTAGAACGACAATAGAAAAAGCTCTAGAAATTGCTCAAGAACTAAAAGAAGAAGTTTCTAAGTCTTCAGATAAATAGAACTATTTTCTATTACTTTATCTATAATTTTCATCTTGTTTTGCTTTGTCTTAACATAAGCTAAATTATGCCTATGGCTTATCCAAAAGAAGTATTAAACCAAATTAGAGATAAATCTAGTATCGCTGATTTAGCCACTGAACTTACAGACTTAAAACCTAGTGGTGCAAACTTAGTAGGTCTTAGCCCTTTTCAAACTGAAAAAACTCCTTCCTTTTATATCTACGATGGAAGTAAAAAATTTAAATGTTTCTCTTCAGGGAAGTCTGGCAGTGTTTTTGATTTTGTAATGGAAACAAGAGGCTTTAGTTTTCCTGAAGCAGTAGAGTTTTTAGCTGATAAGAACGGAATAGAGCTTAAAAAAACTAATTATAAAAATGATAATTCAAAAGAAATTCTAAAAGTCTTAGAACAAGCAAACCTGCTTTTTCAAAAAGAATTAAAAACTTCAAAATTATCTAAGAGCTATCTTGAATCTAGAGGTTTTAACTCTTCTATTGTAAATAAATATTCATTAGGATACGCACCAGATAGTTGGGACTTTATTATTAAGTCTATAAAATCTGAATTTATAAAGACCTCAGGTTTAGTGAAAAGTAAAGATGGTAAACGCTACTACGATGTTTTTAGAAATAGATTGATTTTTCCTATTAAGTCTAAGCAAGGTCATGTAATTGCTTTTGGTGGCAGGGCTTTAAGTAAGGAAGAAAAAGGCCCTAAGTATCTAAATTCTCCTGAAAGCCCTGTTTATGAAAAAAGAAAAGTTCTCTACGGTTTATTTGAAGGTCTAGAGTCTATTAGGCTTAAAAAATCAGTATATATAGTTGAAGGCTACTTTGATGTAATGGCAATGGCTAAAAAAGGCTTTGCCAATACAGTTGCAAGTTGTGGAACTGCTTTTGGTAAAGACCATGCAAGTCAGCTAACAAAACTAGCTTCAAAAGTTATTGTTGTATTCGATTCCGATAAAGCAGGCAGGAAAGCTGCGGGAAGGTCTTTTGAGTCTTTTTTAAACTCTGGTCTAGAGTCCTTTGGGGTTTTACTTCCTGAAGGAGAGGATCCAGATACTTTTTGTGCAAAAAATTCATTTTCAAAAGTAGAAACTTATTTCAATGATAATATGAAGCTACTTTTTGATTTTTTTGTTTTATCTAATGCTGAAGAGATTGCTGTAAAAGATAATGATGAAAAAAAGTTTAGATTTGAAGATATTGCTCACTTAAATCCTGCAAGTAAAGGGGAGCTATCGAAAAGAGTTCTTAAAGTCTTAACTAAGGTTATTAATTCTGTTGAAAGAGAAGCTTTTATAAATAGGTTCTCTGAAATAGCTAAAGTAAAACTATCTTCAGCAAGAGAAGTTTATAGTAAGGAGCACCAGTATAGCGCTAAGTATAATCGATACGCTCAAGAAGTATCTAAGAACTCAGTGCGAAGAGCTCCTAATAAGACAGATTCTAATGAAGATAACTCTAGGAAAGAAAGTACTAAAAAATTAAGCAAAACCTTAGAGAGATACATTAAGCAGTTACTATCTTCTGTTCTATCTGAGCCAACAATCATTCCAACTGTAGTCTCAACTGATTCTTTCTTTAATCCAGATATTATCTCAGATGCTATGGCTAATAATGTTAAAAACTTATTAAACGATTTGAGTGAAAAAGGTTTTAGTGGTCTTTCCGCTGAAGATAGAAATACTACTAGAGCTCAGCATAATATGGCAGTGGCTAGTTTAGAAAAATATGGCTTTAGCCCAAAAGATTATATTAAAGAGTCTTATCGCCAGTTAGATTTAGGCGGAATAGATTATGAAAACTTTGCCTCAGAGGTGAAAAAAGTAGGATCTAGATTAAGTCTAAAATCTGAAATAGAAAAAATAAGAGAACAGGAAGTAAACTCTGAAGATATAGAAAAACTTGCTCAACAAAAGTTATTAAAAAAGCGCGAAGCCCTAAAGCGTTCGCGCTGATCTAATTCAATAATATATCGCTATACTACTTTGTTATCTTGCTAGCCCAAGAGTCTGCAACTTGCTTTGCAGCATCTCTTCCACCAAGACCAAATGCTAATGCAACAGCAATTGCAACAGCACCAATAGTGCAACCAAATGCCATATTAACTATGTTATCTGCAAGTCCCATTGACTTTAAGCCCATAGCTAAAACTAAGCCTAGGATTGCAATTCTAGCAACTCCAGCTAAGCCTTTATTGCCACTTGCAGACAGTTTTGCGTGAGCAAAAGTGCTTAGGAAATTACCTATTACAAGAATAACGCCACCAACTAAGATTCCACCGCCAAACTCTAATACTTTAGAGAAGATATTACTTACAATATCAATTCCAAGAGTTTCAACAGCAGCAACTGAAGCAGTTAGCATTGAGAAGAACATAATTGCTCCACCAATTAATTTAGTTGGAGTAAAAGAAGCATTAAACATATTTTGAAGACCAAGTTTTTCTGGCATTGCATCTATGTTCATTCCTTCTAGTAGTCCTGTAAGCATAAAAACTACAAACTTTGTTACAAAGTAAGTAACTAATAAAATAATACCTGCTCCTACAATGTTAGGAACTGCAGACATTAAATCATTAATCATTTTTGATGCAGGCTCAGTAATTGCTGGTATGTCTAGCACACCTAAAGCAGCAACTACGATTGGAAGTAAAACACCACCAAAAATAAAAGCACTACCAAATTTTGAAATTTTAATTTCATCATTTCCAGTCTTAAGTGCTAATTGCTCATCTACTTTTCCTAAGGCAACACCTGTTAGCTCAGAGACTATTTTAGCAATAATCCAACCAGCGTAAGCTACAACTCCAGCACCAATAATTTTAGGAACGGCTGCTAAGAACTGACTAAGCATTTTTTCTAATGGTTCTAAAACATTAGTTAACCCAAAGTGTTGCAACACTGCTATTAAAACAAAAATTGTCATAACAGCTTTAATTAATGAAGCTATTGGGCTTGATAAATCGTGTTTCTTTAGGAATGATACTTTGTTTAGTATTCTCTTAAAAATACCTGCAATAAACTTAACTATAATTAATCCAACGATTAAAATAGCTAGTCCAATTAAGGCATGTCCTAATGTGCTAGAGCCAACAGGTCCTAGAACATTTGTAATATTTTGAATAAGTTCGTTCATTATTCCCCTCTATAATTTATTTAATATAGAGTAGGATATCTAGCAGGAGAGTCAAAAAAAAGGCCTTAGATTACTCTAAGGCCTTTTTCGCGTTGTTTAAATAAACTAAAGAATTACAATTTTATTCACTAGAAAGGTAAGCTTTCACTTTAGTTTCCTTCTCCATTAATTCTTTTGTAGCTTCGTTATTTTTTAGAAAATCTAAAATCGCAGCTTCTCCGATTCTATGGTGGAAAGTTCCCATTTTTTCTTCGCCTTCTTTTTTCTCTTCGTAGTGTTTAAAAAGAGAATCAATAACTGTTGGTACTTGCTCTCTTGGAATAGAGCGCATGTAAGTTACACTTTTATCTTCTGAGTAAAGAGGTCTTCCTTGAGTTCTTCCATCTTCACTACCGAAAAGTCTAAGCTGATATCTATTAAGGCCTGTTCCAACTAAACCAATAGTTTTAGTAGAGGGTCTAAAACACTGACGCTCACAACCTGTTATACCAATAGATTCTTCCATATCAGACCAACCCATTTCATCTAGCTTATCAATCAAACCAGGCTCAAATTTTTCTGAGTCAGTATAAGTAAGTCTACAAGTATCTCTACCAACACAAGCTCCTGAAAGTGTGCGAAGCTTAGAGTAGCTCTTGCCATTTCTCTTTCCGTAACCGTAAGACTCTAGTTTCTTAACAAAGTCATCTTTTGCAGATTCATCAATGTTAGTAAAAAGTAAATCTTGGTTAGGAGTAATAACTAAATCATTTTTAAACTCTTCTAGAGTTTCTTTAACCATTGAGCTTAACTTTCCGTTTTCAGCTTCATCGCTTAGACGACCATTTTCAATAAACGCACCGTATGCCCATTTGTCGTTTGATTCTTGTTTTGACCAACCATGGTGAAGCATTCTTTGACCAACATCTAAGCTAGTATTTGGCTTTTCTAACTTAAAGCCTACAACTTTTTCCATTTGTTCTCTGTACCAATCAGTACCTTTGGCTTTAATAACGTATTTAACTCTAGCCCATTTTCGGTTTTGTCTATCCCCCCATTCTTTATGAACACTAACTACAGAGTCCATAACTTCTAGAAGTTTGTCTTCTCCAACAATACAAATTGGTTTTGCAAGAGTAGAAAGAGAAAGCTTACCGTTTTTCTCTCCTTGGCCACCACCTACATAAATTTGAAAGTTCTCTACTTTACCATTTTCGTAAATAGGAATAATTCCTAAATCGTTAGTTAGAGCTTCAGCACAGTTATCTTGAATAAACTTTCCAGTTTCCTGGTCTCTAGAAATTGCACCAAATGCAATTTTAAATTTTCTATTCAGTAGTTTGTTACCGTAATTAAAACGCTTTGGTGGCTCTTGGCCTTCTTTTCTAATGTAGTTAGGATCAACTGCAAAGATTTTAATAAAAGGCTCATCGTCTAACTGAAAATAATCAGCAGCTTTAAAAGCCCAAGCATTCGCATTGAAGATATTTGAATAACGAGAAAGCGGGCAAGCCATTACATTTCTTGTGTTATCTCCACAACCATTTAAAGTTGAGTATCCAGTGCTAGCAATTTCTTGCACTAGAGGAATCATGTCTTCTTTTTTAATCCAGTGATACTGAATATTTTGTCTAGTTGTAAGTCTATGAGAAGGCTTACTTCTAGGGCCAGTTGTATATTTATTAGATATCGTATCTAGAATATTCCAAGCTTTTGAATCAAGTGGTCCTCCACCAGGAATAGTTACACGAACCATATAATACCAATCTTTTTCACGACCAGTAGCAGCTCTATCAAATTCCATGTAGATTCCGTAAGACTTTGCAATTTGCTCACTTGCCCATTGAATATCAGGCTTCTGTGGTTCTTTAAAATCGTGCTCTAAGTCACCTATAAAGCCGTTAGAGTTTAGTTTATTGATTTCCTCTTTGCAGAGATCTTCGTCGGCTGTTTTGAAATTTGGTTCAAATTTTTTGGGCATATTTATATTCCTCTTCTTTATTTTGTCCTACGGTTTGTTCTATAGTCTTAAAATTTTCTCTAGCAAAAGATGTTACTTTTCCAATAATCCAAACTGCTGGTGCTTTTACCTTAGTAATAGAGCTAGCAACCTCATCTAAGTTTGAATAAGTAATTTTTTGATTCTCTAAAGTTCCAGATTGAATAAAACAACAAGGCTCTAATCTGTTTCTGCCAAGCTTAATAAGCTTTTGTGCAATTTTAACTCTGCTATTAATTCCCATTAGGATAATAAGAGTTTCAACTTCGTGGTATCTTTCCCAATGAATTTCATGGCCTTGTTGGCCTTGGCCAGTTACAACAGCAAAAGCTTGAGATACTCCTCTTGCAGTAAGAGGAATGTTATTTAGCCCTGCCAAGCTAGTAGCAGAGCTGATGCCTGGAATGTATTCGTATTCGCAGTTTAATTCTTTTAGGAATAAAATTTCTTCTAAGCCTCTTCCAAAAATATGTGGGTCGCCACCTTTAAGCCTAACAATTTTTTTATTAGACTTATGTAGCTTAATAAAAAGTTCAAAGATTTTAGCCTGACCTTGGTCTTGCTCGCCTGGAAGTTTACCTACGCTAATTAATTCAGCATTGCTCTCTTTGATAATCTCAGGATTAACTAAGCGGTCATATAAAATGATATCAGCAGTATTGATTGCTTTATACGCTCTAAGGGTAAGTAAGTCTGCAGCGCCTGGGCCTGCTCCAACGATATAAAATTTAGCCATAATCAAAAGTCTTTTACAGGCAGTTGACGTATCATACAAACTACGTTAAGTCTATAGAGGAAGTGTAGTTTAAACTGCATTCCTGTTGTGTAGATTGAATTTAGCATTAACTAAAAGTAATTATGGCCTTTTTATCAATTTCAAGTAGATGTCGCTACGGAATTTTAGCAACAGTTGAGTTAGCTAAAACCGA
>CAYOZL010000008.1:0-59681 GCA_964408435.1 uncultured Bdellovibrionales bacterium
TCACCAACCTCATACTTAGTTCCTTGCTCATCTAGCTCCTCTAAAAGAGTATCTAAATCCTTAGTATAATTTGCTTCAACGGCTATGCCATTTTCTGTATTTTTAACATCAGTAGTTACAATTCCTGCTCCGCTTTCAATGTCTATTCCAGGAGTTTTGGAACAACTGAGCACAATGACTATATTCTTAAAAGCTTCTGTACCTATAGCTAGATTATCATTGCCCATTGCTTTTAATGTATTAGCTACACTGTCTAATCCTCCTTCTACTCCACCCTCTTCTATCAGTTCTTGTATATATTCTTTACTAAACCTACCAAGTGCTGTTCTTGAACTAAGAGGTAATTTTTCAATTAAATCTTCGTATTTTCCAAGAACAGTGCTAGTTTTCTGAACATACTCTGCTACTGTTCTTTTTATTACTGTTTGTTTTGTAGTATTGGCTGCAGTACTTGCTAAACTTGACTTAGCAAGTTTTGCAATAGCTCCCCCGCCTCCCATAAAAGCGGCTTGAAATGCAAAGCTTGTACCTACTTGTTGACCAGCAGACATCAACCAATCATCTACATTGAAGTTGTTATCAACATCAAGCATTCTTTGAACATCAGATTTTATAGAATCGTTCCAATTAGAGACAACTCCTTTAGTAACTTCTCCAGCTACATAACTTGATGCGGCAGAAACTGCAGAAACCGTTGCCACATAACCAGCAAACGCTACCCAACTACCACCGGCTGTAAATGGAATTAGAGCTGCTGCTGCAACACCGGCAGCAATTGTAGCCATAAAAACTAAACCTTCCCCTTGTCTCCACTTAGCCCAGGTGTCTGCATCGAAACCATCTGAGCGAATAAGTTCTACCAACTTTTCAATTGCTCCTGTGTCAATTACTCTATTAATTGCGCTTAACAGAGTTTCCATTCCTTTGATTTGTTTTTCCAAATCATCGTTTACAACTCCTGTCCTATACTTTTTTAGTTCAGTAATTGTTTTTGTTAACTCTTTTGCGTTCTTTTCAAAACCGCCATCAAGAATTATTTTTTCCATCTTATCTGCGTATTTTCTAGCACTATCAGTGTATTCAGTGATTTTTTCACCCTGCATTCCAGAATTGGCTAATCTTTGCAATGATCCAAACGTGTCAAACAACTCCTGCCCTATGTCACCTAATTTTTTTACTTGATCTAAATTTCTTAGTGATTGAGATAAATCTTCTCTAGCGTGGCTAGCTGCCTGGAATTCCTCTAGACTCGTGACCGACTGGCCTTTAGAATCTAGAATTTGATCCCCATCAAGTTTAACAAATTTAATATCAACAGCTGCAATTTTCTCTGTTGGTAATTTAATATCCACTTCTAAATGTGTTCTTCCAAAATAACCATCTACTTCCTTGCAAGTAAAAGTAGCAGTTTTTGGCTCTCCTACCATGACCGCGATATAGCCAGGCTTAACTGATTTAAGTTTATTTTTTGCTTCAGTTGTTAACCTAACTCCATGAATAATTTTACCATCTACAGTGTGGAGTGAGCTTAAAACCGACAGAGAGGATTTATTAACTGTAACAGTTGTATAATCGCTTGACTTAGATCCAAATTTTAAATGCTGAGTTTTAAGATAATCATCTAATTCAAATGAATCTTGAGCCAAAGATCTTTTTATATCTTGTTGCTGACTTACATAATCTTGTTCTTTTTGAGTTAACTTAACTTCTAGATTCAGATCTATTAGTTTACCATTTTCATATGCTAAAGCCTCATAAAGTTTTCCATCTTCTGACTGTATTACATAATCCGCAGCAGCTAATATTTTAATTTTACTTGGGTCTTTCTTTAAAAGAATATTAACACCTTTACTAATGTCATTATACGCATAGTGAGAGAGCATTACGCCTTTTACGACCCTTCCATTTGGCTGAATAAAGTTCGCCTTATACTCTGCTCCTTTATTTTGTCTTTTCTCAGCTGGGCTTAGTTTTTCAATATCAGTAAAAAAAGATCCTCTAGATTGAGTGACTTGAGCGACAACATCATGACTTAAAGAATGATTAGAGACTACAGATATTGCAGAACTTAGTGCTCCTAATTGATTTCCTTTTACTGCTTCTCTTTTAGACTCTGATAAGCTAGACATGAAGCTCTTATCTGCCATTACGCTTTGCCTTGCTTTATTTAAAGCTTTTTCAAAATCACTACCACTAGAAGACTCAACTGAAGAGCTTAAAGAAATCAAAAGCATTTCGGCTTCTTTTATTTTAATATTTTTAAAAGCCTCGAACTCGTCATCAGATAACGTTTGTCCTATTTTTTGTTCTAGCGACCCCTTATCTAAAGTTTCAACTCTTGACAAAAGATTTTCATATCGACTAAGAACTACTTCTTGTTTTACATTATTAAATCTATCTTCTAATAAAGCTTTTCTATCGTTTAACTCCTGTTGCTCTTCTAATAAATCTGTTAGTGCTCTACTATTAGTGATTATATGCTGGTTTCTATTGGTTGAAGCACCAAAATAATGTGAGTCACTTTTAACTAATTCTGAATTAGTATTGATATAATTTTTAATTTGCTTTTGTTTTACAGCTTGCTCTTGACTTATCTCAGCTAACTTTTGTCCTAACTCCTTATATCTTTTTGTTTCTCTTTCAAGCTCTACTTTAGAAAAATCTTCTGCTATATTTGTTTCAACATCAGGTAAATTAACTTTTTCTAACTCTTCTTCTGGTGACTCAGGAAGATGAATACTAAAAGGGACTTTTGAAACATCTACTTTTTCAAACTGTACCTGTTCAACATCTTCTAATACCTGCTCATGCGTTTCACTCGTATCTGAGTTATTAGAATTAATATTATTATTAGAATTTTGATTATATTTACTCATTTTTACATCTCTAAAATCGACCTTATATATAGAGCGCTAAAATGGGGAGAAAAGACCTAATAAAAACAGCAGGTTAGCAAAGAAAAACAAACATAGTTCAAGAGGCTTAAATTAAGCTCTAAGTGCTGAAGAATAATAAAGAATTTAAGTTTTATTAAATCTAATGAGAAGAAGGATTAAATATTAGTAATAACCTAAGAACAAAGTAGATTTAGAATACTAATTTATAATTTTATTTTTACTAAGATTCAGCTATAAAGAGTATCAATTTAAGGCAGTTAAAACAGATATGGGTAGAGAAGAGTTCGAAGTAGTTAAAGAGAACGTACTAAAAAGAAAAGTACGTAGACGTATGGGTTTATTCATCGATGCTACTGGCTTAGATAGAGCAACTAGAAGATTAGATAAAAAAATTGATTTAAGCCGACTAGTAAAAGGACTTTCCTCAGGACTTAAAATCGAAGTTGCAAGATACTACTGCTTAATCCCCTACGAAGACGATGCAAGACAATTCTCATTTTTAGATGCTGTTGAAAGAGCAGGAGTTGAAGTAATTACTAAACGCTTACCTCCAAAAGGTGTGAAAAGACAAGTTTCAATGGATGTTCATATTGCTACAGATATTATGAATTTTTGTAGTGGTAATTTTGCACAAGAAGAAGCTACACAAAAGAAAGAAGCTAACTCTAACTCTGATTCTAAAATTATAGTTGCATCAAAAAAAGTTACTAAATTCAAAAGAACTCTTACTGTAGTTTGTCCAAGTAGAGAGCTTAGCTATGCGCTATTCTCTGCTAAGCAACAAGGAACTGATACTTCGCTTGCAGATTTTGGACAATACGGTGTTTCAGATGGATGGAAAGGAGTTGATAAATGGATAGACATGTCGACTTCAGAAACTATTTGGCGATAGCACAAGCTAAAGAAATCATTAAAAAAACAAGCCAAGATAAATGCTTTGCTTTTGAAGCGATCAAAGAAACTATTGCCGAAATTCCAAATACGTAAGAACAGAGAGCTAAAAAAGTAATCTCATTAAAAGAATTAGCTTCTATTAAATACAAAGCATAAGCAAAACCTAGCCATGCAATACTTGTGAGATGCCAGGCAAATCTTAGAGTTTTTTTTGTAAAATCATCACTCCCAAAAAGCTTAGGTAAGTCTTTTCTAAAGAGTCTAATAAGAATATATTTTTCACCTAAATATGAATGAGCAAAACTAATAATTACTAGCAGAATTACTGCTGTGATTATCACTTAGCGCCACTCCCTGATAAAACTACAGGAATTGTTTTTAATAACAACTTTAAATCTCTACCTAATGTCCAGTTATCTACATATTCTAAATCCATTTCAGCCCAACTATCAAAATCACTAATGTCATTTCTGCCTTGAACCTGCCATGTGCATGTAAGCCCTGGTCGCATTGATAATCTTCTTCTTTGTTTTCTTTGATAAGAGCTAATTTCTTTTGGCAAAGGTGGCCTAGGGCCAACTAAGCTCATTTCTCCAAGCAATACATTATAAAGTTGAGGTAGCTCATCTAAACTATATTTTCTTAAAAATTTACCGAATTTAGTTATTCTAGGGTCATCAGAAATTTTAAAAACTGGACCAGACATTTCATTTTTATCTTTTAAATCATCTAATAACTCTTCTGCTCCGGGAATCATTGAGCGGAATTTATATAAATTAAATATTCTACCATTCTTACCAACTCTTTTCTGCGAGAAAAAAACTGAGCCCTTGCTATCGAATTTTATAATAAAGGCAATTAGTAAAAATAGTGGGGAAAAAATAACTAAACCTAATAAAGAACAGATAAAGTCGATTGCTCGCTTAAGTAACAAACCAGGATTATCGCTACTACCCCTAGAGATTTGGAATTGAATTAAAGGAAGACTTCCAAAGCTTGAAATATTAGGCTGAGCAACATCCAAACCTAATAAATCTGCAGAAAGCGAGACTTGAACACCTTCTTCATTACAGATATTTGATAAAACTCTAAAATCACTAAAAGAAGTATTAACTTCAGAAAAAATTACCTCATCTACTGAGTGCTTTTTTAAAGCAGATTCAAAACTATTTTTATCTGCTACCACTCTTGCTTGCAGGTCATATACTTCAGATTTGGAATCAGAGACCTTAACAAAACCTACTACTTTCACTCCTAGTTCTGGTAAAGTTGAAATCTCTTGATATATTTCTTTTGCAAAACTAGAAGTTCCTACAATAAGTAAATTCCTAAAATTCTTTCCTCTAACTCTAAAAAATCTTAAGAAATTTAAGACCAGGCATCTTTCTATAAAAAGCAAAAATGCACATAGTAAACAGAACAAACCTAATAAACTTCTACTAACTTCTACTTTTAAGATAAAAAGTAAGGATGCACTGGAGATAAAAACTAAAAAAGCTGGAATAAAAGTAACTTTGAACAACTTCCAGAGGTTGCTAAATCTCATACTTTTATAAGCACCTGTTAAGCTTAGTAGAGTATTGAATAAGGGAAGCGCAATACCCAGTATAATATAGTAGAACTCTATTGGGGCTAAAGTTAGATAGGTATTAGAAAAGAAATAATTCCTGAGCGAATAAGACGCAAAAAAAGCCAATATAATTAATATATTGTCTCCTATCCTTTCAAAAACAGAGATTAATTTCCAATGAGTTTTTAACATCTTCTTAGTAAAGAATAATTCTTATAAAAAAAAACTGCAAACCCTTAATTGGAACTTTAAAGGGATTTAGGCTATTTTTTATACATATTATAGAATGAACTTAATATTAAATATTTACTAAATTAAGAAAAAATAAAGCATGAAATTAATTAAATTTATCTTCCTAATCTTAATAATGGCCGCTATTTGCTATGTGTTTTATTTCAACCCAGAAGACGTTGAAATAATTTATGCAAAAGCAAAATCTTTCAAAGCGCCTTTAGCTCTAGTTTTAATATCTACTTTTTTTACTGGCGCATTAGTAAGCCTATTCTTTTCAGTTTTAAATGCTATGAAATTTAAAATAAAGAACAAAAAGCTAATCAAGCAACAAAAGCAAACTGACCAGCATATTCACTTAATTGACAAAGCTAGAAGTAGCTTAGCCTTAGGAAACTTTGAAGGCGCTGAAAAACTATTTAAGAAAATTATTAGTAAAGACGCAAATAATATCTCTGCAAGAGTTGGCCTTTCAAAGACTTTTCTAGGTCGTCAAAATTTTGAAGAAGCTCTTCAAACCCTAGAAGACGCTAGAGCTGAAGATAAGAAAAATCCAGAATTACTTCTAGCTGCTGCAGACCTAAATGCACGAATGGGTAAGCACACTGCTGCATATGATAACGCTGCTTTAGTTCTTAAAATGATGCCAAAAAATAAATACGCACTTCAAAGACTAGCAGAAGACTGCATTCCACTTGAAAGATTTGATGAAGCGACTACTCATCTTAGAGAGCTAGTAAGATTAGCTGATTCAGATGAATTAGAAGAGATTCAAAACCAACTTGCAGAAACCGAATTCTTTGCCGCTTTAAAAATAGATGATGATAAAGAATTTAAAAGTAAGATTAAGGATATAACTTCTAGACACAAAAACTATACAAGAGGAATCTTAGAACTTGCTGAGATAGAAGAAAAAGAAAAAAACTTTGATAAAGCTGAAAAACTTTATATTAAGGCTTTTAAAATTGATAACGACCAAGAACATATCAAAAGTATTTCCTCTATGTGGATTAATAACGACAAGCCTCAAAAAGCTATAAGCACTTTAGAGAAACTTATTAAAGAAGCTAATAAGGCTGGTAAAGATGCAACAAGTGTTAAATACGCACTTGCATTAGTTCAGTTTCAATTAGAGAATTTAGAAGGCGCTGAGAAGACTTTAAACCCTATACTAGAGAATAGCTCACAAGATATTAAGTTATTAGAAGCTAAGTTACTTGCTAAAAAAGGTTTGAAGGATTTAGCTTTTGAAAAGCTTTCTACTTATATGGAAAATTCTATTAAGTAGAGCCATTAAGTATAGAAAGTTTAATTCCATATTAATTCTAGCAACTATTCCTTAAATCTTGCGAATAGTTGCTAGAATGCAAATTTTTAATTTTTTTAAAAACGGAATACTACCTAAAGAATGCATTTGTTGTAATGCAAAAATTTCTAGACCATTAAGATCTAGTGACTACCTAAGCAGATATATTTGTACTAAGTGTATAATCGAACTACTAATAGAATCAAAAATTAAAAATTTTCACTTTAATGGTTTAAAAGATAAAGGCTTTTATCTTTGGAACTACTCTAATAGCTCTAAACTTATTAAAATGTACAAATATGAAAAGAATTATTTCTTAGCAAAAATTTTTTCTGAATTTATTTTTTATAGTCTAAGAAACTATACTATTTTAAATCATGAACCATCTTTTAAAAGCGATTCTGAAGCTGTCCAAAATGTTAACTGGGACATGCTTTGTTCTGTACCTTCTACAAAGAGCTCTATTAGAGCAAAAAGATTCAACCATATCTCTATGCTTTCAAGGGAAATATCAAAAAGAATTAATATAAAATACGAACCCAATGTTTTAATTAACAACAACACAAAAAAAACAAAGAGAAAAAAACAATCTTCTTTAAATTCAAAGCAAAGAAAAAAAAATGTTCTTAATGCTTTTAAAGCCAGAAATTGTAAAGATAAAAAAATCATTCTATTTGATGATATATGCTCAACAAAGCATACAATTGCCCAAGCATATAAAGCCCTGTATAATGCTGGTGCTAGAAGTGTTGATATTTTAGTCTTAGCTAATAATCTTGAGACTAGTAACAATACCTAGAAATAATTAAAAAGAGTAAAATAAATTAATGACAGTCAAGAGTGATAATTAAATGTTAAAATTATTTCGTATATTTATTTTTATGCTTTCAACTTCGTGCATTCTAAGCTCATGTTATAACGAAGACATAAAATACTTAAAATCTGAAATTTTTGAATTAAAAAATGAGGTTAGGAAATTAGAACAATTAAAATACGATATAGCAGCTTTTTCAAAAGCAAAATCAGATGAAAAAATAAAAAGAGCAAGAATGACAGATGTAAATATTAGCTCTATAAGTAAAAATAAGAACACCCCTAAAACCAAACCTAGCAACCTTGCTATCACTTCTAAAAGTTTTGATTTTAGCATTAATGAAATTGATGATCCTTTTTTAGGAGAAAACACTACCAATAATGTAATTATGGTTTTCTCTAATTTTCAGTCAAAATTAAGTGCTAAGTTTTTTCGAGAAAATTTAGACGAGATTAAAAGAGAATTTATTGCTAACAATAAATTTAAACTTATTTTTAGAGACTTCCCTCTAAGCACTCATAGGCAATCCATAAATGCGGCTAACTTTGCAAATTGTGCTGCAGAGCAAAATAAATACTGGGATGCTTTTAAAGTGCTCTTTAACAATCAAGCCCTTATTAACTCAGCTAAGTATGAGACACTTTCTCAAATGATCTCTGGAATAAACGTAGATGAGATTATGAAGTGCACTGAAGATTTAAAATACTTAAGCGAAATTAAATTAGATAAAAAAGATGGGAAAAAGTTAAATATTAAGGGAATTCCTAATATTTTTATTGGAAGACTTGAAAATAATAAATATAGTGGAAGCTTAATCAGAGGGGCTCAACCACTAGAGATAATAAAGCAGTACTTAAGAAAATATGAGTAAAATTGACTTAGATTAATTTTTAGTCTGAAAGCTAAAGCTCAATTTTACTAAAAATCAATCTAAGTCAATTTTATTGTTGTTTCCCACTGCGTTCGGCAATATACTAGTCGTGATTTAATCTAAAAACTAAACAACGACTAGTATAAATAAGAACTTATAAAGATACTATGAACAAGATTGATGTATTAATAATAGATGATGATGCTAACTTTAGGATGTTAGTTAATTTAAAACTTAGCTCGTGGAAAAAAGACTTAAATATTATAGAAGCAGAGAATCTAGCAGATGCAAAAAAAATATTAGATAGGAATTTACCAACTCTAATTGTTCTAGATCAACATTTACCAGATGGTCTTGGACCAAGCATCCTAAGCCATAAGAACACTGAAAGAGCAGCGATTCTTGCTACCTCATCTGATAGCTCACCTGAGCTTATGGGCAATGCAGTAAAAGCAGGCGCTGGGCATTTCCTAAATAAAACACAAATAAAAGAAGCTTTATTTATACCTCTAATAGAAGCTCTAATAGAGAGCAAAAAATTAGAAATTGAATTAATGGAAGCTAGATTAAAAGATTCCAAATTAGATACTATTAAAACATTAATTTCTACCCTAAGACACGAGATCAATAATCCCTTGGGTGGAATAATGGGAGCCTCTTACCTTTTAAATATAGATACTAGCGCATTTTCAGATGATCAGATAAAAGCCCTAAGACTAGTTGAGCAAAGTACCTTAAGAATTAAAACTGTAATAGAACAACTATATAAGACTGCTGAAATAGATGCAGAGATACAAGAAGTTGAAAAAGGTTCTGAAAAACTCTTTCAGGTTCCAGGGGATTCTAACTGGGATAAAAAGTAAATCTTTTACTTAGTCTTTATAAGGTAAGATAGCTAAATGCTGAGCTCTTTTAACTGCAGTTGCTACATGTCTTTGATTAGCGGCAGTAAGACCAGTCATTCTTCTTGGTAGAATTCTACCTCTCTCACTAATAAACCTAGCTAATAGCTTTTCGTTTTTGTAATCAATTAAAAGCTCAGGATTTTCAATAAATGGATCTGACTTCTTTTTCTTCCTAACACCAATGTCTAAAGGCTGGGCTCTGAAATAACCCATTGGCTTAGAACTTTCACTACTATGACTTCTTCTATGTCCACCTGAAGACTTATCTTCAGTAACTTTAATATCTCGGCCTTTTAGGTTCGTGCCGTCTAATTCTTTTATAGCTTTTTCAGCTTCTTCAGCATTACTAAACTCAACTATAGCAAAGCCTTTTGATTTGCCTTGATTGTCTTTAATTAGGTTAACTTTTGCTACTTTACCAGCAGTAGAAAAGTGATCTTTTAAATCATCCTGGTTAACTGATAAATCTAGGCTTCTAACGAATATTTTTGACATAATTTAGTAATACTTTTTAATTAATTCTGTAAATATAAAGAGTGCTTATAGTGAACTTAATGAATTTAATCAAGTCTAAGGAGAAAAAAATAGCCTACTAAATAAGTAGGCTATAAATGCATAAGCTCTACCTAAGTAAGCTTAATCTTTCCTGTAACATTACAGGGTCTGTTTCATAATTTTTTAATGATTGTTGTAGGCTTACAGGATCTAAATCTAGATACTGAGCTACCCATGCAAAGCTAAAAGCTTTAGTAGGCGTTAGCTTCCCAAAAAGCCACTGCCTAGCACTTCTAACCACATGTCTATCACACTGAGCAGAACCAAAAGCATCACATATTGCTCTAGCTAATACTGCTGCTAACAAGTTTCTTTCAGGTTTAATACCTTTAGAACCTGCTTGTGCATCTTCTCCTTCTAACCCGCCTGTGCGAACTCTAGCAACTGACATATTCAAAGAACATCTCCTCCAATTAACTGTAGCTGTCTCTTTAAGCTGTTAATTCAGAATACAAAAGAAACTATCTAGAAAACTTTTCCTAGCTAGCTCCGTCTATAACCTAAAAAACAATTGCCTAAAAAAACAAATACAATATAGTTAATGAAACGATTGATTAAAATTTAGCTAAACAAATTAGCTAATTAAATTAATCAACAACCTCAACCTTAAAGAGAGCTAAACTTTAAATCAGTTAAACAGCTCACCTTTAAGCGTCTTAAAGCAATACACGCTAAGTTACCGAATGTCAACAAGATTTACAGATGAAACGTTATAGGCAGAGTTTAGATATCTATATTGAGTAGAAAATATCAAAAATGAACATTTTAGAATTTAAGCTACTTATAGTAATTACATAGAAAATACAAGGACTTAGCAAAAAGACAAAAAAACATCTTTTCTATTATTTTTCTATATGCTAACAAACAGGAAGAAGTTATAAAAAATGGAAAAAATATGGAAAGCAAAGACAAAATTTACTCTCTAGCACCTGTTCAAAGACAAACATTATTATATTTAAGAAGCTATATCTCAGAGAATGGTTACGCACCAACATTAAAAGATATTGCTAAATACATTGGTGTAAAGTCCCCTTCTACTGCGCACTTCCACTTAGCAAGACTTGAAGATAAGGGCTTTATAAAAAAAGGTGAAGACGGAAGTCTCGAGCTAACTGAGACTAAAGAGCTAGAACTAAACATTGGCCCTAGCCAAATTCCATTACTTGGGCACATTGCTGCAGGAGCGCCTATTGAGGCTATAGAGGATAACTCTGTTCACGTAGAAGTCCCATCCCAGTTTATTAATTCATATAAAGAAATCTTTTGCCTACAGGTAACTGGAGATTCAATGATTGATGCTCACATTATGGATGGTGACGTTATTATAGTTTCTAGACAGCAAACAGCTCATAATGGAGAAATTGTAGTTGCAGTAACAGAGGATGGAGGCGCAACTGTTAAGACTTTTCGGCGATTAAAAGGTGGGAAGATTATGTTAGTTCCACATAATCCAAACCACACACCAATTACAGTAGACAATGTAGATATAAAAGGGAGAGTCGTAGGTATTATTAGAGAGATGTAGAAAAAGATTTTAAAAATTAGAGAAATATTAAAGATTATTAAAAAAAGATATAGAAAATAAAATAGGAAAACAACATGGCTAGAAAACAAACAAAATCACTTAAAATAGAAGCAGTAAAAGATGAAGACAAGGAAAAAGCATTAAGTGCTGCCCTAGCAACCTTAGAGAAGAACTACGGTAAAGGCTCTATTATGAGGCTAGATGGAGATAAAAAATTAAATGACGGTGTCTCTATAATTCCAACTGGAAGCATCGGCTTAGATCACGCAATTGGAATAGGTGGTGTTCCGAAAGGAAGAATCACAGAAATATATGGTCCAGAATCATCTGGTAAAACTACTTTAACTCTACACTTAACTGCAGAAGAACAGAAAAGAGGCGGAACAGTAGTATTTATTGATGCTGAACATGCTCTTGATGTTGGCTACGCTGCAAAATTAGGAGTAGATACTGAAAAGCTATTAATTAGTCAGCCTGATTCTGGAGAACAAGCATTAGAAATAGCGGAGACTTTAGTGCGCTCAAATGCTGTTGACTTAGTAATTATTGATTCAGTTGCTGCGCTTACCCCTAGAGCAGAATTAGAAGGAGACATGGGAGCTTCTCTACCTGGCCTACAAGCTAGACTAATGAGCCAGGCTCTAAGAAAACTTACAGGAGCAGTATCAAAAGCAAATACTTCTGTAATTTTTATTAACCAAATAAGAATGAAAATTGGAGTAATGTTTGGCTCACCTGAGACAACTTCTGGTGGGAATGCTCTTAAATTTTATTCTTCTCTTAGAATGGACATTAGAAGAATTGGTGCGATTAAAGATAGAGACGAAGTTATTGGGAACAGAACTAGAGTAAAAGTTGTTAAAAACAAAGTTGCTCCTCCTTTTAAGAAAGTAGAATTCGATATCCTTTACAACCAAGGTATTTGCCAAGCAGGAGAGCTAATAGACCTTGGGGTAGAGCACGGAATTATTGATAAGGCAGGTGCATGGTTTGCCTTTAATGGTGAAAGAATTGGGCAAGGTAGAGAAAACTCTAAGCAGTTCCTTAAGGATAATCCTGAGATGTATCAAGAGATCAAATCATTAGTTTATGACTCTATGGGCATAGCAAATAAAAAAGAGCCTGAGCTAAGTATTGTGAAGGATAAAGCAGTAGAGGAAAAAATTGAAGCTCCTAAAACCGCTCCTGTTAAGATAAAAGCTGATGAGGCCAAAGAAGTGAACTCAAAAAGTTAATTATATAGAGTATAAATAAGTAAAAAATTAAAATAGCAACCCTCCCGAGAGTCTCCAATTAGGAGGCTCTTTTTTTTACTATTTAAATCTATTTATTCTTACTACTTTTTTTCTTTATTTTCTTTTTCAAAGAAATCTTTTTTATTCTTTCTAAGTTTAGAATGAGCATAATTTGGCAGTTGATATTGCCATTTAGCAAACTTATCATTGAGTTTTTTTGCTACTTCTAAACTGGAGCTTTCAATAACAGGACTAGCTAGATCTTCTTTTTTTTCATTAACTTTACTAGTATCTTTTATTTCACTTTCCTTACTAGTATTAGCATCACTTTTAGAAGCACTAGAATAAAGAGCTAAAGCTTCCTTATAAACTTCTGGTTTGAAATCCACAGTGATTTTTAAAAACTTATCAGATGTAAAAGCTGAATAAACTAGACCATTAGAGAGTAAGAAATTAGTTTTTCTATCAAACTTAACATTAGTATCTAATGGCTTAACATCTTCTATTGTAACATTTTCTAAAGAGCTAAAAGACTGATTAACAAGAGTATTAATTACTTTGTGACCTTTAGGAATTTCTAAGTTTAGTTTTTTCTCTTCAACGCTAGGTCTTGTAATACTAAATAGTAAATCTTTACTAGAACCTTTATTAGAAAAAGACTCACTAGAAAAAACATCTTTAGCTAAAATATTTATTAAGTCTTTAGCAATCCAACTTTTTGGATCTACATTAGCTAAAATCGCACTTTTTAAAAGCATTACTTTTTTAACCCCAGATAGCATTGCATATTGAGAAGAGTTTTCTTGTGGATTTCCAGCAGATGGGCTCTGTTCAGATTTAACTTTTATCTTGCCTAAGCGAATCTTAGATAAAGACTCACTTCCCTTTAAAAGATTAATATCAAAACTAGTATCACTTAAATCTTTTAAACCAAGTTTTGTAATGCCAGTTTCAGAATAAGGAATATGCTGAATGCTTTGAGGACTTAGTAATTTCAAAAGTAAACTATTAATTTTAGTAATATTCGCTTTATAGTTAAGACCAGAAGCTACATTCCATATATTATTAACTTTATTTAAAACTAAATTATTATTAAAGTTAGATATCTCAATAGTATCTATATCAGCAGAAACAATATTTGGCACAGGCACATTAGAAAGCTCTACTTTTTTCTCTCCAGAGTAAAAACCCAAGAGCAGTAAAAAAGAAAGTAAAACTAATAAAGCTATAAAGATCTTACTATTCATAATCTAGTCCTTTTTTTTAAAAGTCTGTTTAATTTAATTAAGCGCTTTTTCCAGTATTGTTTCTGAATACAAAAAATGCCGAGGCAGCAATAATTAGAAAAGGGATTAAAAAAGTATTTAAAGCAAACAAAATAGAACCAAGCCCTTCTTTATCTTCTCTTAATTTTCTTCTTACTTCTCTTAGCTTTCTTTGTGCATCAGACCTTTCTAATCTAAATTTTTTAACCTCTTGAACTAAAGCATCAGAAAAAATTGCATTACCATCTTTCTTCCCCGCTTCTAATTGAGCTAGGCGTTGATTTGCTGCAGTTAGTTTTTTTTGTAAATTTTGTTCTTGAGTTTGCCATTTTTCATGAGCAGCTAACTCAATAGCTTGAACCTTTGTAAAAGGTCTTGCGAATTTACCTCTAGATCTCAAACTAATTAAAGAATCTGAACCAAGTAAATTCTCAACTGCATTTGATGCAAAAATAATATTATCATTTATTAAACTAACTAATTTAGTTCCAAATAGATTCTGTGTCACAGAAGAATACCTATCACTTATAAAATCAACATCAGACATTAAAATAATAGCTCCATCAGTTACCGATTCTTTTATTAGCTCCCTGCCCTCAACTCCACTAGTAAATGCACTATTAAATTTACCGCTTAATTTTAAACCTAAAGTAAGCTTCTCAATACCTGGAACATATTTCTTTACTAGCTCTTGAGGATTTTGAGCAGAAAACCTAATAGTATTTTCACTATAATGCATTGCTTGTTTAGAAGTGCTGAATAATACCTCTTTATTTATTCCTTTAACATCTTCAGTTTTAAAAGTTCCTGCCCAAGGAAGAACTAAATTATCTAAATCTGCAGTAATAATAGAATCTCTGTTTACATTATCACTCTTATCACCTGAGTTACTCCCTAGTAACAACCAAGTAGGAAATCTAACAGGTGGAGAATTTGGTCGAGTCGATACTTGTGCAGCAATTGACATATCACCTACTACCTTATCGCTATTAAATGTTACCCCCCAAGCTTTAAAAAGTTTTTCCATATTTGAGCTTCTATTATATGAGATTGAAGCCATAGGGTTCTGTGGGTTTGGTGCTGGTTGATCTACACTTGCATAAGAATCAACTGCTATAAAAAGCCTACCGCCTTTCATTAAAAATTGATCAATAGAAAATAAAGACTTTTCACTTAAATCTTTAGGATGAACAATAATTAATTCTTCTATTTCATCTGGTATTTCATTTACATCAGTTCCAATATTTACAATTTTAGCAACTTTTTCTAGCTGAGATATAAAGACCCACTTCTCAGGCCTAGCTTGCCGAGGTACTCCTTGAGGTGGAAAATTATTAGCAGGTATTAAATCAAGAGAGGATATTAAGCCCACGATTGGCTTACTTTCTCTACCTAGCGAATATAGAAGCTTTGTAATATCGTATTCTAAAAACTCTTGTCTTTGGATATTAAACATTGGAATAACTTCTTCTTTACCGTATGAGTTTAAAGCAACCATTCCGAAGTATAATTGCCCGCCTGTAGGTAGAGGGAGAGGGGTTAAACCATATTTTTGAGCCCACTCTTGTTCTTCAGTGTCTTGTTTAGGATCATAAACTTCAACATCAATTAAGCCTTTAGACTTTTTCCTGTATTGATTTAATAAATCTTTGACTCGATTTCCATAAATTTTAATTAGAGGATATTGGGAACCTTCTGAGCTACTTAGAAAAAGTTTAATTACAGTAGGCTCTTTGAATTCTGAAATAATTTTTTTTGTTCCATCTGATAAGCTATATAAACCCTCTTCAGTTAAATCTACTGACAGTCTTGGCAAAACCCTATCGCTAACAACGTTAATTGCCACAAAAAGACCAATTAGTAATAGTATACTACTAGTTGCAAAAATTGATTTATTATTCATTCTTTAATCTACCTTATCTAGTCTGCCTTTTTTCTATCAACGATTATCACCCCTGAATACAGAGCAAAGAAAATTATACTTAAAAAGAAAATCAAATCAGATAAACCTACAACTCCTTTTTGAATCGCTTCGAAATGATACGGGAAACTTAAGCTAATTAAGCTATTGGAAATAAACTCAGGTAAAATACTTCTAAAAGTTCTAACCACAGGATCAAAACCTATAAGAATAAAAAACAAACATATTGAAGTTGAGATAACAAAACTAATAACTTGATTACTAGTACTTGCAGAAACACAAATTCCAATAGCTAGAAATGCTCCTGCCATTAAAAAACTACCAATATAACTTGAAAAAATGACTCCTAAATCTGGATCTCCTAAGTAACACACAGTGAAAACCATTGGGAAAGTTAGAAACAAGGCAATAGCTATAAAAGCCCAAGCTGCTAAGAATTTTCCAAGCATAGTGTCTAAGACAGAAAGTGGAAAAGTTAGTAAGAGCTCAATAGTCCCAGTTCTTCTTTCTTCTGCCCATAACCTCATTGAGATTGCTGGTATAATAAAAAGGTATAACCAAGGGTGCCAAATAAAAAATGGGGCTAAGTCAGCTTGACCCATTTCATAGAAAGAACCTAATTTAAAAGTAAAAAAACCTGTTAAAACTAAAAATACTGTTAAAAAAATTAAAGCTATAGGAGTAGCAAAATATGATTTCAATTCTCTTTTAGCAATTATAAATACCTTATTAAGAGATACCTTATTTGAAGATACTGCACTTGCTGAAATCTCACTCATTTTGTTACCTCACATTTTGTTGCTTCTCTAAAAACATTTTCTAATTGACCACTATCTAGTCTTAAGTCTATTGGCTTCCATGAATTTTCTTTAACTAATTTTGTAACTTTCTCAAAAGAAGACATGCTATCATCTGAGATAAGATTATATTCTGTCCTTGAACCTATTTTATTAACTTTAATTTTACCTATTTTCTCTAGCTTATTTTTAATTCCTTGTTCAGCATCTGTTTCTTTAGTGCCTTTCTCACTAAAGTCTGCACCAGAATTTTCGCTGTTATTTTTAAAGACTAATACTATATTTCCGTATGTTGAACTTTTTTTACGTAATT
This sequence comes from uncultured Bdellovibrionales bacterium, assembly GCA_964408435.1. Classification (GTDB taxonomy): domain Bacteria; phylum Bdellovibrionota_C; class UBA2361; order SZUA-149; family CAYOZL01; genus CAYOZL01. The sequence continues at coordinate 17,100 of CAYOZL010000008.1, forward strand.
GCTCAGGGGTTGAATCTTCAACTTTTTTACCATTAGATATAATTATTGCCCGAGTACAAACACTATCAACTTCTTCTAGTATGTGAGTACTTAGAATAATACACTTACTTTGAGCCATCTGATTAATTAAAGCTCTAACTTCATATTTCTGATTTGGGTCTAAGCCATCTGTCGGTTCATCTAGAATTAGAATATCAGGATCGTGTATTAAAGCTTGAGCTAGCCCTACTCTTCTTTTAAAGCCTTTTGAAAGTGTTTCTATTTTTTGTCTTAATACATCATGTAAAAAACATTTCTCAACAACTGAGTTAATAGCTTCTTTTTTATTTTCTAAAGATCTTATTTCACTAACAAAAGATAAAAAGTCTTCTACTGTCATTTCTCCGTAAAGAGGTGCATTTTCTGGCAAGTAACCAATTTTCGAACGAACTTGAATCGCCTCATTGATAATATCATGACCATCTATTCTTGCAGTTCCAAAACTAGGAGTTAAAAAGCATGTAAGCATTTTCATTGTAGTGGACTTGCCCGCACCGTTTGGTCCTAGAAAACCTAAAACTTCACCTTTTTTTGCAGTAAAGCTAATACCGTCAACTGCTTTGATATCTCCAAAGTGACGACCAATATTTTCGACTTCAATCATTTTTCACCATAGCACTATATGTAAGTATGTTAAGTATGCAATTTATATGTATATTTTCTCTATATTTCAAGTCTATTTTTCTGCCCTTATATTGATTAAAAGATTATAAAATGATATTTCCTGAGCTAAGTTTAGTAGTTTTTATATGTCATGAAATTCATTTTTAGACGTTAAAGGACTATCATCAATTGAGGAAATACAGAATGGAACTAAAAGTTGGCTTAGCAGAAATGCTTAAAGGTGGAGTGATAATGGATGTTGTTAACGCTGAACAAGCCAGTATCGCACAGGATTCAGGTGCTTGCGCAGTTATGGCATTAGAGAGAATCCCTGCAGACATTAGAAGAGATGGTGGTGTGGCTAGAATGTCACAAATTGAGATCATCGAAAACATTATGAAAGTTGTAGACATTCCTGTAATGGCAAAGGCTAGAATAGGTCACTTTGCTGAAGCTCAGATACTACAACAACTAGGTGTAGATTTCATTGATGAAAGCGAGGTTCTTACACCTGCAGATCATAAATATCATATTAATAAATTTGATTTTAAAGCTCCTTTTGTTTGCGGAGCATGCAATCTTGGTGAAGCACTTAGAAGAATAAGTGAGGGAGCAGCAATGATTAGGTCAAAAGGTGAAGCTGGAACTGGAAATATTATTGAAGCTGTTAGACACCTAAGAAGCATTACATCTGAAATAAAAAGAGTTGCAACACTAGGACAAGAAGAATTAGTTAACACAGCTAAAGAACTCGGTACTACTGTTGAACTATTAAAAATAGTTGCAAAAGAAAAAGCATTACCTGTTCCTATGTTTTGTGCTGGTGGTATTGCCACTCCTGCTGATGCTGCACTAGTTATGCAACTAGGAGCACAAGCAGTATTTGTTGGATCTGGAATATTTAAATCTGAAGATCCTCAAGCAAGAGCAAAAGCAATTGTTAAAGCAACTACTAACTTTAACAATCCTGAGATTCTACTTGAAGTATCAAAAGACTTAAGGTCTGCAATGGATGGAATAGAAATTTCCACACTTGACCCATCTGAGCTACTTCAATCTCGTGGATGGTAAGCCCTGCATGCTTATCGACACTATAACTTGGTAACTCTTTTTGATTAATATAGGTATCCTCGCTGTACAAGGGGGATACCAAGCTCACATAGATAAGATTAAGCAAGTTACAAAGGCTCAATCACCACTAGCTAATATCACATTTAATATAGTTAAGATAACTAACTCTAATGAGATTGATAAAATTGATGCATTAGTTATTCCAGGTGGAGAATCTTCAGTCTTTTTAAAATTACTTGATTCGAATTTCAAATCAAAATTAATTGAATCAAACATCCCTACTCTTTCAACATGCGCTGGAATAATCCTCTTAGCAAAAAAAGTAAGTAACCCGGCTCAAGAAAGTTTTGGTTTACTAGACATAGAAGTAAAAAGAAACGCTTACGGAAGACAACTAGAATCATTTAAAACTAATGAATTAATTTGGGAAGAAACAAATAAAATAGCTAACTTTGATGCAATATTCATAAGAGCACCAAAGATAATTAAAACAGGCAAAGAAGTTAAAGTTTTACTCACTCACAACGGAGAAGCTGTCTTAGTTAGACAAGGAAAACATTTAGCAGCTACCTTTCACCCAGAACTGACAAAAGAACTAGCAGAGCAAACAATAGAGCAAAGTAGTTCAATACATGAAATGTTTCTAACAGCTCTTATTTAAATATTGGCTTACTTATAACTTTTTTAAACCTATCAAGAAGATTTAAAGATTTATCCATTTCTATCTTAGACATTTCTTTCTCTAAGTCTAATTTCTCAGCTTTACTAGCGGCACTCTTAGAAACACTTGCCTTAATATCTTCTTTGCTGCTCTTAGCTATACTGCCAGCAAGGTCTTGAGTTAAATTGGACTTAGAATCCTCTGCAGAAGCTTCTTCTTTATCTTTAATAGCAGAACCAAATGTATTTTTTATAGCTTGCATTATAGAACTCTTAGTAGATTTATTTTCTCCAGAATTCTCAATCTGATTTTTATTCACTTTCAGACTTGCTCGCTTAATATTCGCTTTAATAACTTCCTTACCAGAAGATTTTTTAGCAGCAAATGTTCTTTTTTTCTTTGGCTTAATTATCATGTTTTCTGGCAAAGAAGTTGTCTTTACAAGAAGTCTGTTTGGAATGATAATTGCTTGACCTAGTTCGATAGTATAAGGACTATAAATAGAATTAAAACTTGCTAATTCTTCCCAGTTAGCAATTCGACCAGTGTACCAAGATGCAATATTAGATAAAGACTCACCTTTATACTTAACTACATGAATATAAGTATTCTCAGTAATATTCTTTAAAGCACTCTTACTAGAAGCATTAATATTTGAATTGTTCGTAGCTACTTTATTGCTAAAAATACTGCTACTTGAACAAGAGAACAAAAAGAATGAGATAAAAAAAACAAAACAATATCTAATCATGGAAAACTTCCTTACTACCAAAGAAAAGCTTAATCACTCTGAATCAAACTCCTCAGTTACACCAGCAATCCAAAGATCTCTTTCAATTTTCTTCTTAGCTTTCTCTTCTTTTAATTTAGAAAGCTCAGTAGATAGCAAAGACCAGAATAAAGTCTTAGGAATTTTATCTCTAGATTTAGTCACATTTATAGCAGATTCCTTAATCTTGTCCAATTTAGTAGCTATTTTAGATTTTTTATAGGTCATCAAACAAAATAATTAAGAAACCATAGCTAATAAGCAATAGTTTATACATATACCTGATGAGTATACTGTGAGCTTAGGAGCTATACAAACAGTTTCTAGTTTTCAATATTTACTTGGGATATTTACTTTGGATTTAAGATAATTTTACTAATAGAGAATATAAATCTGCCATATCAGCATTTATTTTAAAAACTGAAAAAATTAATAAACTAATTCCAAAACCAAAATAAAATAATTTCTCAGCTTTTTCTTGTAAAGGAAGATTATTCTTTAGTTGTATTTTTTCACTTTGTTTATCCTCACCTTCTTCAACTATCTTCTTATTTTTACTATCCTTAAAAGCACCCAAGTTAACAGCATTCAATTTATCTGTAGATTTTTTTTGATATGTACTTGAAGCAACTTCTTCTGTTTTAATATTTACAATATGACCTTTTTCTATAAAATCAAGCATTAACTGAGAAGGAGAAATATCAAATAAGTAGTTCCTGCCGTTCTCTAGTAAATCTTTTTTGAAATTAAGATTCCCATCTTCAAATTCTGCTATTTTCTCTATCTCACTTATTTCTAAATCTTTTTGTAAATTAGCTAATTCATGAGGCAATAAAGCATAAGAGGAGCAAATGCTTTCTTGGATACTCTTATTAAAAACATCGATATCACTCTTTAAGTTTTTAACTTGATAATCACTTCTAATACGATTAATCATATTAGATTTAAGTTTCTCACTCTCACATCCAACAATTTTTCCATCCTTAAATAGTAAATTAATTTGCTTATCAGACCATTTAAGTTCTAAAACCCCGTTACTTGCCAAGCTAGAATGCTCACTTAAAGAACTAAATAAATGATATCTCTTATTACTATTCATCTGAAGTCCAGCTTAAAAAATGTATTAATGAAAAAATAATTAAACCCGAAATAAGAACTTCGTTTCCTATACTGTTAATACTTTTAAAATTACCAAACATTATTGGAAATTTCGTTAAGAGAATCAAAGAAATAAACAACACTAAGATAGTAAAGCCGTAAAAACAGCTTGATGATGCAAGATATCTTCCCATTGGAAAAGCAAGCCATCTTTTACTAGTTTTTAATTTTTCTATCTTTAGTGCTTTTTCACTAGACCTCATACTAATCAAGATAAGTATAAAACCTAAAATAGTTAAAGTTTTCTCACTGTTAAAGCCACCGATTCTAGAAATTAAAAGTTTTGAAGATTTACTTTTTATTTCATTAATACGCTTTTTATCAGAATCACTTTCAACTGTTTTAAATAAGTTTTTAAATAGAACTGTATTAGCTAAAGGTAATATTGATGCTTTGGGTTTAGCATTATCTTCTAAAACTATTTCGGAAAGTCTTTTCTTATTTATATTTTTAGCTTTTTGAAAATACTCTGCATACTCATCTGTATTAGCTAACGCTAAATGAGTTATTGCCAGGTTGTAATATAATTCAAAACTATCTATTCCACGATCAGCAAAAGTCTGCTCTGTTCTTTCAAATATTTCTTTAGCTAAATTATAATTACCTTGGTCAAACTCTAGCACACCAAGATTCGCTGTTAGTACCTCTTTAGTTTCACCATTTGTTCTACTTTCTATGTTTTTTAGTATTTTTTTTGCTTCACTAGAGACCCCATTAAAACGAAAAACTTGTGCTAGGTAGAATAAAGACAATAAATCATCTGGTTTATTTTCAAGTCTCTTTTGAATGTATTTTTCTGCTCTTGGGGAGAATCTAGAGGAGTTTAAATCTTCAAAAACAGCGTTAGAGCGCTTACTCACATTATATCCTACAACACTTATTAAAGGGAATACTGCTCCCCATAAGATACAAATAACACCTAACACTATTAAGTAAGTTGATTTAAACACTCTACTTAATAAAAATGCCCAAAGAATTAAACCAGGAATGAGTCCAAAATAAAATGGCACTGTTAGTAGTGAAAAAGTTAACAAAGATCCAAATAATAAAGTAATTAAACTTTTAGACTCTATTTTATTTGAAGAAAACAAGCTAATTACAGAATTTCTAATTAAAACTGAGTTTCTAATAATTTTAATTAGCATCAGAAAAAAAACTGCAACTAAAGAAGCTAACATAAGAGCCATTAATACGCTTGTAAAGAAAGCTACAAATGCTGATGGCTGTCTAAAAGTTTTTTTCAATGCAGAGAATAATAATTTCGCTGAGTTCTCTAACCCTATTTCCTTATAGTGACTAGCAATTGAAATAAGTACTTTTGAATCATTTGGAGATAATTTCAACGCCCAGTCAAATAAAAACTTTTTCTTTTCTTTATCAGTCTCTAATCTTGAGTAAGAAATTAAATCCAATGAATAATCTGGCATCCCAGTATAGCCGTTACTATTAGATATAAAAACGGTTTCTTCTAAAGTATTTGCAAAATCTGCATAATTTCCATTTTTAAGATATCTCTTTGCTTTTTGATAATTTTGCACAATAGTTCTATCAGAACTTTCTAGCGATTTACTTTCTAAATTTATAAGTTCTTTTTCAAGATCAAATGCTTGTTCAAAAAGCATACTGGTATTTTCTGCTAAGCCGCAGGGAGGGAATAAAAAAAGCTGTAGAAACAAGCCTATGAAAAACCTTCTTATCATTACGCTATATATATCGGCGTAGTCTTATTTTAAATTGAATTCAATAAAAAAGGCCGCAGATGCGGCCTTTAAAGTAAAAATATTACTTTATGTTACTTATAGATTAAAGCACGGCGTCTTTTAACGCTTTATTTGGTGTTAGCTTAACTCTTTTCTTTGCAGAAATTTTAATTGCTTCACCAGTTGCAGGGTTTCTTCCCATTCTTGCTTTAGACTTTCTAACTTGAAATTTACCAATACCTGGTAAAGGAATCTTATATCCTTTTTTCAAAGCAGTGTGTAACATTCCAGCAAAACTATCATAGATTTCTCTAGCTTCTTTTTTTGATTCAATTTCACAAGCTTCTTGAAAACACTTGAAAAATTCAGACTGAGTATACTGAACTCCGTTTTTAGGTTTTTCAATTTTAATCTTTTTAGCTACTGCTTTTTTCTTTGTTGCTGCTTTCTTTTTTGCTGCCACTTACATGACCTCCATAAATGATTAATTACTAACCATTCAAAGCTACATCATGAAATGAGCTCAAGCAAGCAATATAAATCAATAAAATTAGGGCATATAGCTATCCCTATCAATTTGCTAGTAGTATAAGAGTCCGCTAGTTGTAGTTAAGATTTTGCTTCTCAACGAATTCTTCATGCAAAGCTCTAACAGCTAGCTCTGAATATTTTTCTTTAATCGCAATACTAATTTTAATTTCAGAAGTAGTGATCATTTCAACATTTATGTTCTCACGTCCTAGAACTTCAAAGACTTTTGCAGCAACACCTGAATGGGTTCTCATCCCCTCTCCAACTATTGATAATTTAGCGATGTCTTTATCAAGTTCAATATTAGCATCTGATACCTGATCAGAAATAAGTTTGCTAAGTGAATCAAAAGAAATCTGCGCAGAACTTCTAGGCACAGTCATACTTATTGATGCTTTACCTTGAGCTCCCTGGCTTTGAACAATCATATCTACTACAACTTGAGAATCTCCTAAGACTTTAAGAACTTTTCCAGCAATCCCCGGTTCATCTGGTAGATTTCTAATCGTAATCTTAGCTTCATCAGTCCTACAGGATATACCTGAAACTACTGCATCTTCCATTCCTTTATACTCCTCAACAATTAAAGTGCCATTATCTGCACTATCTTGATTAAAACTTGAACAAACTACTAAAGGCACTTTAAATTTATGAGCTAAAGCAACACTTCTAGCTTGTAGAACTTTTGCTCCACTACTAGCTAACTCAAGCATTTCTTCATAGCTTAAATTATCTAATTTTTTTGCTTTTTTACATACAGATGGCAAAGCAGAATATACACCATCAATATCAGTTAAAATTTCACACCTACACGGCCCTAAAGCTGCTGCAATTGCTACCGCTGTAGTATCAGAACCGCCTCTACCTAAAGTAGTAAAAGAATTTTCATTATCAATTCCTTGAAAGCCAGCAATAACTGGAACTTCGTCATTTTCTAATAATTTAAGTAAATAGCTTGAATCTACATCACTAATTAAATTTTGACCTAAAACGTAATCTGTTTTTATTGGAATTTGATGAGCTAATAAAGAACGAGACTTCACTCCTTCTCTCTTAATTGCAGAAGAAGTTAAAGCAATACTTGCGTGCTCGCCCGCAGTAACTAATTGATGATACTCTCTGTCTAAATCACTAAAAGAGTCTCCAGCAACTTTTCTACCAAGCTCTATTAGCCTATTAGTTTCTCCACTCATAGCAGAGACAACAACAATAACTTTCTTGCCTTCTTTCTTAATCCTAGCAACTACTTTCTTAGCAACATTTCCTATACGCTCACTAGAGCCAACAGAAGTGCCTCCGAATTTCATTACAACTATATTTGATGGATCTATGCTCATAATCTCTTTTTAACTAAAATTTCTCTTCTATTAGAGTCACTGTCTTCTAAATCAGCAAAAGATAGCAAAACATGAATATCTAGTAAATGCTTGATTGAATCTGGCCATTCTACCAGAATTATTGCTTTTTCTTCCTGTTTCAACTCTATGATTTGTTGTTCTATCTCTATATTTTGTCCTTTTAATCTATAAAGATCCCAGTGAGACACATCAAAATCTTTCGCCTGATAAAGATTCTCAAGAGTATAAGTTGGACTTGAGATTTCATCAGAGACTTCAAGAACAGAACATATTTGTCTAATCAACTCTGTTTTCCCAACACCAAGTTTCCCAGAAAAGCCCACTACCATTCCCGGCTTAATTTCTTCTAGCAAAGTTCTAGCTATTTCTTTTAGCTCTTTAATGCTACTAAATTTATTACTAATTATTGTTTTCACTTCTTCAAAGCTTAAACTTATATGTTTAAATACCTATTAATTTCACTATTAATAATCTTGTTAACAATAATGCTAGTTATATATTGTTTTCAAGAATATCTCATCTTTCACCCAGATAAACTCCCCCAAGAGCATCAATTTAACTTAAAGAACACCACTGAAAGAGAAATAACAGTAAACGGGGCTAAACTCTCGGCCTTGCATTTTAAGAATAAAAACCCAAAAGGCTTAGTTTTCTTTCTTCATGGAAATGCTGGAAGCTTAAATAATTGGCTAACTGATACTTCTTCTTATAAAAAAATAAACTACGACCTTTTTATTATTGATTATAGAGGATTTGGAAAAAGCACTGGAAAGATAAAAGGTGAGAAAGAGCTTCACCAAGACATACTTACAGCGTGGAACTTCATTAAACCTGAATACAAAGGCAAAAATATTATAATCTACGGAAGATCTATCGGCACACCATTAGCTGCATACCTGGGAAGTAAAATAAAAGCCGATCTAAACATCCTAGTAACCCCACTACACAGTCTAGATGAACTAAGAAAAACCTTCTATCCCTGGATACCTAAATTCTTAATGCGCTATAATCTAAACACCTCAAAATACCTAAAACTAAACAAAGGCAAAGTAGCAATAATCCAAGCAAGTAATGACGGAGTAATCCCAAAAGACCAAGCAAAAAAACTCCACAAAGAAAACCCACAAAGCCTGTATAAAATAATAGAAGGCGCAAGCCACAACGACATTCACGAATTCAAAGAATTTAATAATTTCCTAGAAGACCTAGCCAAATAATCAAAACACTAAGAGTTAGGAGGCCTGTATTTATATTTCTGGATTCTGGAGAGCTAAATAAATTAAAAAGAGATTAAGTATCTCTTTTTAATTTATTTAGCTCGTAGGTCTCGGAGAAATCGCTAAAAGCGATTTTGAGAATGAAGAAATATAAATACAGGCCTCCTAACTCGTCGCCTAAATTTTAAAGAATTCAGACTAAGACCAAGATTAAGACTAGGATTAAGAGTTCACTGCTTCGCTATCTAACTAGAGTATTTTTAAGCTATTTTTGAAATTATAAAATCACTTAACTCATCAGTATACTTCTGACACAGCTCTTGATCTTCATGCTCTACCATTACTCGACACTTTGCTTCAGTACCTGAGTATCTAAGCACCACTCTACCCTTACCCTCAACTGCTTTATCAATCTTAGCTCTTAATTCATCAAGCCCATCAATAGAAGAAAAATCTGGCTTAGATTTAACTTTAAAACTATTTAATATTTGAGGAGTAGGTTCAAAAAGACCTTGTACCCAAGACATTGGCTTACCCATATCTAGAACTGCTGAAATCACGAGCAGTGAAGACAATACACCATCCCCAGTGGTATTATGATCTAAAAAAATCACATGTCCAGACTGTTCTCCACCTAGATTTAATTTATGCTCTAACATTTTAAGCAGAACATACCTATCACCTACATCTGACCTATGCAGAGTAATACCTTCTGATTTTAAATACTTTTCAAAACCAAAATTACTCATTGAAGTTGCGACTACTGAATCATTATTTAATCTACCAGTTTGTTTTAAATACTTAGAACATAGCGCAAGTATGTGATCCCCGTTTACTACATCCCCATTTTCATCACTTATAATTAATCTATCGGCATCCCCATCATAGGCGACACCACAAAAAGCTTTGTTTTTCTTTACAAGCTCACACATCTTCTCAGGATGTAAAGATCCGCAATTATCATTTATGTTTTTCCCATCAGGATTGTTAGCTATAACTGTAATATCAGCTCCTAACTCAGAAAAAACTAGTGGTGCTATTTTATAAGCAGCACCATTTGCAGTATCCATTACAACTTTCAAACCTTCAAAAACTGATGGATTATGCAAACAGCTTTTTAGATACACTACATACCTACCTCTAGCATCTTCCATTCTGTAAGCTTTTCCAACAAGCTCAGGCTTTGCACGAAGCGAATCAAGCTTTCCTGGTTGCATTAGTTCTTCTATCTCGTCTTCAGCTTCATCGCTTAATTTGAAACCATCTGGTCCAAAAATCTTAATACCATTATCTTCAAATGAATTATGCGATGCTGAAATCATTATTCCAGCATTCGCTCTCATGCTTTTAGTTAAATAAGCTACTCCTGGCGTTGGTAAGGGCCCTATTAATAAAGTATCAACTCCCATTGATGAGATGCCGCTTTCTAGAGCAGTTTCAAGCATATATCCAGATATTCTTGTATCCTTTCCGATTATAATTCTATGTCTTACGCCTTTTTGTTTCCTAATTACATAAGCTAAAGCTCGACCTAAATTTAAGGCAGTTTCAGAATCCATTGGTGGCTTATTTGCCACCCCTCTAATACCATCCGTTCCAAATAATCTACTCATTTACCCTTTATCAGTTAACCCTTCTTCTTTTTTCTCTTCTTTTTTAGTTATTTTTACTTTTATTAATTCATTTAATGCAGTTGAAAGCGCTGCAGGTTCTAAATTTCTATTAATACTACCGTCTTTAATTAAGGAAATAACTCCATTTTCTTCAGACACTACTACCACTATTGCATCTGCTCTTTCTGAAAGACCTATTGCTGCTCTATGTCTAGTTCCTAGTGAGCTACTTAAGTTAGGATTAAAGGTAAGTGGCAATACAGCTCCTGCTGCGGAAATTCTACTTTTTCTAATAATTACTGCTCCATCATGTAAAGGAGAAGTAGGAAGAAAAAGTGAGATTAACAATTGATGATTAACAACGGAGTCTATTTGAATGGCATTTTCGGTATACTCTTCTAAGTTCATACCCATTTCTATCACCATTAATGCGCCAATTCTTCTAGAGGAAAGTTCACTTGCTGCTTGAGTAATCTCTCCGGCAAGAGTTCCCCCGCCTTCAATACTATCGGCAGAAATGCTTTTTATAAATCCTACTTTCATCAAACCTCTTCTTAGATCATCTTGAAAAAGGATTACAAATAAAAGCATTGCAGAGCCTAAAAAGTTATTTAGCACCCAATATAATGTATTAAGATTAAAAGCTCTTGCTAGAAGATATACTGCTAGAATAATGACTAAGGCATAAAGCATGCGTTCTGCTCTAGTACCTTTAACCAACATTATTGTTTTATAAGCAATATATGAAACTAGAACGAGATCTAGCACACCGAGCGCTAATGGAAACCAAGTAACATCACTTAATGGATTAAACAGTGCTAGCAATCGAGTCTTTTCCACTAAGAATTGAATCTAGCTGCTTGCCATCTATTGTTTCATGCTCTAGTAAAGCTTTTGCTACTATATCAAGTTGTGTTTTGTTCTTATCAAGTAGTTTCCTACACCTAACTAACTGCTCTTCTACAATAGCTTTAACTTCAGAATCGATCATAAAAGCTGTTTGCTCAGAGTAATCTTTTTGATGCCCCAAATCTCTACCTAAAAAGACTTGCTCTTGCTTCTTTCCATAAGCAAGTGGCCCCATTTTATCACTCATGCCCCACTCACAAACCATTTTACGAGCTACATTTGTTGCCATGTTGATATCTGAAGATGCTCCAGTAGTTTGATTAGAAAAAATCATTTCCTCAGCTACTCTTCCACCAAAAGCTATGCAGATTCTAGATAACCAATATTCTTTTGTATAAGTATGTTTTTCATCCTGAGGTAACTGCTGCATCAGCCCTAAGGCAACACCTCTAGGAACAATAGTAACTTTGTGAACTGGATCTGATTCTGGAACTAGCTTAGCAATAATTGCATGCCCAGCTTCATGATAAGCAGTTACTTTCTTTTGCTCTTCACTTAAAGCCATAGACCTTCTTTCAGTCCCCATTAATATTTTATCTTTTGCGTATTCAAAATGAGCCATGTTCACTTTCTCAGCATCACTAAGTGCAGCATACAGTGCAGCTTCATTTACCAAGTTAGCGATCTCTGCTCCAGAAAAACCAGGAGTACCTCTTGCTAGAACTTCGAAATCCAAATCATCACTTGTAGGAACTTTCTTAATATGAACTTTTAAAATCTTTTCCCTACCTTTTAAATCTGGCAATGGCACAACTACTTGTCTATCGAAACGCCCTGGTCTTAAAAGTGCAGGGTCTAATACATCCGGTCTGTTAGTAGCAGCGATTAGAATAACTCCCTCATTCGCCTCGAAACCATCCATTTCAACTAAGAGCTGATTTAGTGTTTGCTCACGCTCGTCATGCCCACCACCAAGACCAGCACCTCTATGTCTACCTACAGCATCAATTTCATCAATAAAGATAATACAAGGAGCATTTTTCTTTCCGCGCATGAAAAGATCTCTAACTCTAGAAGCACCAACACCTACAAACATTTCGACAAAGTCAGAACCAGAGATAGTAAAGAAAGGAACGCCTGCTTCTCCAGCAATTGCTCTTGCAAGTAAAGTCTTTCCTGTTCCAGGGCTGCCAACTAACAACACACCTTTAGGAATTCTTCCACCAAGCTTTGTAAACTTTTTAGGATCTTTTAAAAATTGAACTATATGCTCAAGCTCAGTTTTAGATTCTTCAATCCCTGCTACATCATCAAAAGTTACCTTACCTGGTCCTTCTTCTAATAAACGAGCTTTACTTTTACCAAAACTCATAGCTTTACCACCGCCAACTTGAATTTGGCGCATAAAGAATATCCACACTCCAATTAATAAGAGCATTGGGAACCAATTTGCTAAAAGCATTAAATACCAAGACTCTTGTTGTTTTGGTTTTGCTTTAAAGTCTACCTTTGCATCTCTAAGAACTTGAATCAGTCTAGAGTCATCAGGTGGAGGGAAACTTACAAACTCGTCTTTTCCTGCAGGACCAAAGCCTTCTTTGAAAAATCCAGAAATTTCATTTTCCCTGATCTCAACGTTATCAACCTCACCTCTTTCAATCGCATTTCTAAACTCAGAATAATCTATTTCATTCCTGCTAATTTGTTGTTTGCCAAACATGTTGTACAACAACAAAAACATTACCATCAAAAAAATCCACAACGCTGCATTTCTAGAAACTTGATTCAAAATATCCCTTCTTATTAAAATCCAAACAACACTTAACTAGTGCTAAATTCAACTTCACCCTTGAGGCTAAATTCACAACTTATACCCCAGCCTAATTCTATTACTTTTTTAGAGCCTTCACTAGTATTTAAAGCTTCAGATAATCTTAGTAAAGCCTTATATCCTACCTTAGACTCACCAACTTGTCTTTCCATTTCAAGTTTTAGCAATCTCCATCTTAAATAGCTTGGCAATGAGCTAAAAAACTCTGTTTTATTAGTATTTTTAGCTTCAAACAAGTCAAAAGCTTGCTTCCAAATTGCTTCTTCATCTTCTTTTAACCTAGAGGAAAAAAGAGTTAAACTGTCAATAATTGAAGGATTATAATCACTAATTAACTTAGGTATTAGTTCTAGTCTGAGCTTGTTTCTTAAACGAGCAGTATCTTTATTGCTACTATCTTCAATATACTTGAGCTGATTTTGCTCAACATACTGATTAATTTCTTCTCTACTAACACAAAGCATTGGTCTAAATAGAGTTTCACTTAAATCCCTAATTCCCCCCGTAGAAAAGCTCGCTCTACCTTGAATCAATCTCATTAAAACAGTTTCAGCTAAATCATCTTTATGATGCGCAGTTACTATATAGTCCGCATTAACTTCTTTTCTAATTTTATTTAGAAACTCGTATCTATGATTTCTAGCCCAAGCTTCAAGGTTTTCTTGTTTATTGAATTCTTCTGCTTGATCAGTAAAAAAATCCACCTCATATTTTTTTGATAAATTTCTTACAAATTCTTCCTCTTCTCTCGATTCAAGTCTTAAACCATGATTAAAATGAGCAACTATGAATCTGTCTTTAATTAACCTAGAAGCCAAATCTAGTAATACAATAGAATCCCTTCCCCCAGAGACTGCCAAAACAAATAGCTTACTCTCTAATTTGGCAAATTCTTTTTTTAATCTAAGTTCTAGATCCATAGACTGAATACATATATTCTCTGTGTCTCATAATTTTCTCTGAGCCCTCTGTGCGATTAAAGCACCTTAATCAAAAAATGAAACTCATCACTTTCAGCAAATACTTCTACTTTATTTGGATTATTACAGTCTAATTCTTTAGCGCTAAAGAAAGTATTTTCTGTGCTTCTATTAATTTGAGGAGAAAGCACTGGCCCTTCTACTATCTCAATCTTTTTAACATTTTCGCTAAACCAGTTTAACAGCTCAAGCATATCTGCAGGGGTAAAAACATGATAGTGAATGCTATAATCTGTTTCAATTAATCTATTCGCTTCTTCAATAGTGGACTCACCTCTTTTATCATGAACATGAGCTGCATAATCTAGATAGTGTTCATAATCTCTAAGCTTAGAAGGCTCTTTGTAATCAAGAATCATATGAGCCAGCTGAGTTCTTGAGCGAGGATGATCAAATATAGCTCTTTTATCTGGAGCAATTAAATAAATTAAACCACCTGGTTTAATAATCCTCATCCAATTCTTAAGAGCTTGTAATGGGTTTTTCATATGCTCAATTACGTGAGCAGAAATTAAAAAGTCATAAGCTTGGTCTTTAATAACAGATAAATCTTCGGCATCACCAATTATATCTGGCTCTATTAGATCTAGTTCTTTTAGTTCTGGGTACTCCGCTCTTAATTCTTTAACGGTATAGCGATCTATATAATCCACTTGCATTGAATCGTGCTTACACATTGGTCTATGTAGTGGGCCTATTTCTAAACCTTTACCAGAAAGCTTATTAGAGAAATACTTTCTCCAATTCTTCATCTCAAATCTTTGCACATTAGGGTCAAAAAACGATGCGTTTTTGTTCTTAACATCATGAGAGTAGTGGCTCATCTCAATTTCTTTCTCTGCTTTACTGTCAGGCACTAGAAACAATTTTCTTAACTTTGGTTTTCCCATGAATGGAATATATAGAATCTGAGTTAAAAAGTCATTTATTTCTATCTGCTAATACCAATCTTTGTTATAAGGCTCTAAATAGAACTATCAATATTTTGGAGAGAGTATGAAGGTCTTACTACTTATTATTATTGCTATTATCGCTTATGCGGTAATGATTTATAACAAACTTGTAAAAAATAGAGTCAAAGTAGATGAAGGCTGGAGTGGAATCTCTGTGCAACTAAAAAGACGACATGACCTTATACCTAACTTAGTTAAAACCGTTAAGGGTTATGCAGAGCATGAAAAAGATCTATTAGTTGAAGTTACTGAAGCTAGAAAACAATCTGTTAATGTAAATGGTATTGAAGACATTCAAAAAGCTGAAAAGGCATTGAGCTCAAGCTTATCTAGACTACTAGCAGTAGCTGAGAACTACCCAGAGCTAAAAGCAAATGAAAATTTCTTAAAACTACAAGAGGAGCTAACTAGTATTGAAGACTCACTTCAGCATGCAAGAAGATACTACAACGGTGCTGTTAGAGAATATCAAATTACACAACAAACTTTTCCATCAAACTTAGTTGCTGATTACTTTAAGTTTGAAAATAGAAAATACTTTGAACTTGAAGATGAGAAAAAAGAATCTGCAGTTCCAGATGTTAATTTCTAAATTTAGTTTCAATAGTGAATTTTATAGCGCTTTATAGAACAGCTTATTTAATACTTTTTCTTTGCTTAACATGCTTAAGTATCCCTCATGCACAAGCACAAGAAAAGATTGTTAACTATGATGTTCATATTAGAATAAACAAAAATTCTTCCCTTTTAATCACAGAAGAAATTACGGTAATAGCTTCTGGGAATAAGATTAAAAGAGGAATCTTTAGAGACTTCCCTACTCGCTACAAAGATAAAAAAGGCCTGAAATATAATGTAGGTTTTAAAGTTAAAGAAGTTAAAAGAGACAATAAAAAAGAGGCATATCATCTTAAAAACCTAAGTAACGGTAAAAGAATATACATAGGAAGTAAAGATCGCTTCGTGAATTCAGGGCTTCATAAATACAAACTAGTTTTTAAAACGAATCAACAATTAGGTTTTTTTAAAGGCCACGATGAACTATATTTTAATGCCATCGGACATGGTTGGGATTTTACCATAGATAAAGCTAAGGTAATTATCGAGCTTCCTAAACTAGTTGAAGCAAGAAAAGTAAAAATAGATGGCTATACTGGTTACGAATACAGTAAAGACAAAGACTTTACTCACAAAAAAACTCAAAACGGGGCGGAATTCACTCTTACTAAAAGCTTAAGGCCTAAACAAGGCTTTACCGTATTACTGGGTTGGCCAAAAGGCGTAGTAAAAGAACCTGGTGCAATTAAAAAAGCTTTTTACTTAATTAAAGCGAATATAAATGGGATACTGTCAGTTTGGCTATCAATTCTAGCCCTACTAACCAACTTCTATCTTTGGTTTCTTAAAGGAAAAGATCCCAAAAAAGGAATTATATATCCAAGATTCATCCCACCAAAAGATATTGAGCCATACGACATTCCTTTTCTAAAAAAGATGGGCTACACACCAAAATGTCTTTCAAGCTTAATAGTAAACACTTCAGTTAAGGGGCACACCTTAGTAGAAGAAAGCTCTGCAGCACTTGGTTTTAGTAAAAGCTTTGTAATAAAAAAAACAGATCTAAATAAAGAAGAACTTAACAAAATAGAAAAAATAGTTTTAAGCAGTCTTTTTTCTGGTAGCTCAACTAGCGTAGAGTGTTCAAACAACAACTATACTCAGTTTCTATTAGCTAAAAGTCTAATCTCAAGTTCTTTAAAGAAAAAATTAGGTAAATTTTACAGAAGGAATTCTGCCTACATCCTACCTGGTCTAATTTTAAATGTTCTAGGTATTTACTTAGCTTTATCTTACGCAGATCTAAGACTAACAACTCTTGTTTTCGCTGTATCTTTTATTTCATCTTTGATTTTCATTCTAATTATTAAAAGATACAGCGAAAGAGGAAGGAACCTCCTTGATGAGATTGATGGCTACAAACTATATCTAGATACTGCCGAAAAAGGTCATTACGATGATATTAATTTCCCAGAAATTACAAAAGATAGATTTGAAAATCACTTACCCTACGCAGTAGCACTTGGAGTAGAGGCTAACTGGATGGCAGCTTTTAGAAAAGCAATGAAGATTTCTGGAATTGATGAAAGCTCATATCATCCTGACTTTTATTCCGGCTCAACAAACTGGCACCGCTCAAGCTTCATGTCAGATGCAAGCTCATCTTTTAGCTCAAAAATCGCTTCATCATCAATGCCACCTAGTAAAAGAGGTTCAGGATTTTCAGGAGGTGGAGGATTTTCTGGCGGTGGTGGTGGAGGTGGTGGAGGCGGAGGCTGGTAGCTTCACACTAGTCTTTACTTTTCTCTCGCAGAGACGCAGAGGCACTGAGTAGAAAAATAAAATTACCCTATTTCTCAGTGCCTCTGCGTCTCTGCGAGAGAAAATTTACAACTAATAAATATTAATTAGCTAAGAGTTTATGGTGCAAACCACCATATCTAACTACACTTTTAAAGTACTTCTGCTCATCATTAAAAAGACTTGAGATTTCTGACTTTATTAATCCAGGCATTGTTCTCATTTCTAGCCATGCATCTCTTATTACAGCTTCCACTGTTTGAATAAATGCTTTATCTTTAAGTTTTGATTTATGAACAAATAATACAACTTCTTGACAACTTAATTTAGCTCTTGGGTCTGGCAAAACTAAACAGTTATTTAAATCACAGTTAAAATTATAATGAGGAAAAAACAATGCTGCTCTTAATTCAGCGTCTCCGCTTTGAAGCAAGTTAAAAGAATTATCTGGTTCGTCATGTTGCAACTTCACCTTGTGCTTTGAAACAGCTCCCATCTCAACTAA
Source organism: uncultured Bdellovibrionales bacterium (assembly GCA_964408435.1). Classification (GTDB taxonomy): domain Bacteria; phylum Bdellovibrionota_C; class UBA2361; order SZUA-149; family CAYOZL01; genus CAYOZL01. The sequence continues at coordinate 35,296 of CAYOZL010000008.1, forward strand.
TTCTTCAATCATAAAGCTTGGAATCGAAGGGTCTTCTTTTAGATAAGAATATTTTAACGTACTTTTTCTTTTCCCTACTGCATTTTTATGAGCAACTACTTTTTGGCTAATATCTGGAAGAAACATTAAAATTGAATAATCTTTTGCTAACTTGCTAGACATTAAAGTTGCTGCAGGAGCAATTCCAGAACAAATCAAATCTGGCTCTTCTTTAATCTCTCCTGATATTAAAGCATTTATCATCTCAACTGCATGTGGATAATCATAACTTAGCTTAATACTGTAGTCTTTCTTAAGATACTTAAATAAAATTACCGCACCTACTAGAGCTGTAGGAGCATGAATATTTATACCATTTAGTATTTTCTTTGTCTTTGCAAAATTTAAACCTAAACCTAGTTGCCCCTGCTTAGAAAGCTTACTATCTTCAATATTAAAATCCAGACCTGATATTTTTTTATACAAACCTGCTTTACGAACTAAGTTAATGTTATTCTTAATAGAATTATCAGAAAAAATATCGGTTCTAAAAATAGAATCTCTAAATTCTTTTTCATAAATATCGATTAAATAATTTTTTAAATCAAAATCTTCTAGCTTTAAAGTATTCTCTATTCCTAAATTAAATTCTAGACTTTTTAATACTGTAATGATTTGATCTAATTCTAAGCTTTGATTCTCTAGAAAAAATTCTACATTTTCAAAGTAGTTTCTATTAAGAGAAATTCCTACTGGAGCTTTAATTGATCGATCTGAATTAAAGCGTTTAAATATTTTTTTCGCTAACGACCTTCCACTAGCATCAACTCCAAATAAATCTGATATCCAATGAGTATTTTTTGAAATTGAATAATCAAGGCTAGAAGCCAAAGAACCAGTTTCACCCTCTAACACATAGCTGGGATAAACCATGCTTCTCAGTACTAAAATACTTAACGCTTTAACTGCTTGCGTCCACTGGAAAGAGTATGAACTTTGATAAGCTGCAGAATCCTTCCCTCTTATTGAGACTCTTTCGTTATATACCAGCTTATATGCTTCAAAGTTATTAGAGAAATGTATTTCAAATTTATTCATTTAAACTGACTAAAAGTATTCCGTATTTAAAACATTTCATGAGGAATTCACAATAGACTGTGAATTCTAGCTAGGGATCCTTGCTATAGAAAAACAGACTATTTCCTATTAATGTTATGCTCATACTGAAGAATTACGCACTAATAAGGTTAAGTAATTGAATACATTAAGAAAAGAAGAAATTAATTTTTATAAAAAAATGCAAGTTAACCCTCCAAGAATGTCCGCCAGTGAAAGACAATTACGGAGGAGCATACATAGAAATTTCTTTAATTTATATGCAAGAAAATGCAGTGCTACTAATGAAAATATTATCTCTATGTATAATGAGAATGTTCTATTCCCAGTATATAGCAATAAATATTGGTGGAGTGATAAATGGGATAGTAAACAAATTAACCAAGATTATAATTTGAATTTAAGTTTGTTTAAAAACTATTCGCTTCTAAAAAACAGGGTTCCTCATTTAGCTACATTCAATCACAATTCAGAAAACTGTAATTTTGGTAACGCTATAATGAGTTCAAAAGATTGTTACTTAGTTTTTGGCTGCGTAAGAAATGAAAACTGTATGTATGGACACATTGTGTGGGAATGTGAAAATACTTTTGATTGTGTTTACGCTTTTAGCTCTCAGTGGTGTTCAAACAGTGTAGATATTGTCGGATGTTATGATGTTCATTTTTCTCAAGAAAGTACAAACTGTAGAGAATCTTACTTTTTATATGATTGTAGAAATTGTAATAACTGTTTTTGTTGTTTTAATTTAAGAAGTAAAAAATACTGTATTTTCAACAAACAATACTCAAAAGAACATTACTATAAAGAAATTAAAAAACTACTTCCTCTACATAATAAAAACATAAGAAAATATAATTCATTGCTAGAAAAACAAGATAAAATTATGCCTAATTTCTATCAAAGCCAGTCTGAAAATGTAACAGGTAATCATGCTTATTTTTCAAATAACTGTGAATATTCTTTTGACATTAAGCGTTGCGAAGATTCGGCATATTGTTTCACCGTATTAGAAGCACAAAACTGCCATGACATGTCTTTTGTTGGAGGGCCTAACAGATTTTGTTTTCAATGCCTAACAACTTCAAATTGCGAAAATACAATCTGCTCTCACTGCACAATTAACTGTAGTAATACTGCGTATAGTGAATTCTGCCATAACTGCTCAGACATAATTGCATGTAACGGACTTAGAAACGCAAAATATTGCATCTTAAATAAGCAATATTCAAAAGAAGAATATTTTATATTAAAAGAAAAAATCATGAATAATAATAACTGGGGAGAATTTTTTAAAGAGTCACCTTTTGCATTCAATGAAAGTATTGCTTTCGAATATTTTGACTTAAGAAAAGAAGAGATACTTAAAAAAGGATATAAGTGGAAAGACGAAATAGAAAAAACTAGATGTGAGATAAACTATGTAGAAAAAATAGACTTAAATAAGGTTTATAACTGTGAGCAAACAAATAAAAAATATAAATACACAAAAAAAGAAGTAGAATTTTACAATAAAATGTCACTTCCAATTCCTGAAGGTAGTTACATAGCTAGACATCGGCACTTAATGCAAAAAAGGAATAAAAGAATCCTAATAGATGGTGAATGTGAAGAATGTAAGAATAAGATCAGCAAATTCTCTGAAGAAAAAAGCTACTGCCTAAACTGTTATAATAATTTCCTTGTATAGCTTAAGTTTACTGAAGATTATCTACAACCTCTTGAATTGTCTGAGCATCAGAGTCCTGGAAATTTTCTATCGCCTCAATTAGTTCATCAGGCACATCAATTGTAATCTGAATATCAGCAAGAGACTCACTAGCATCCACAGTTATAAAAATCTGAGTATTTATAATATTATTTTGTCCACCAATATCAGCGCTAATTCTAATATCTAAAATTACTTCATTTGTATTTTCATCAAAATTTAAAGCATCTTGATTATCAATATCTAGAGTAAAGCTACCATCATCATCTGTAATTGTTAGGTCTGAGTTTCCATCGATACTCACACTAACACCAGAGATAGGAGTTTCTCTTTCATTTATAACAACACCATCTACTCGATTTAAAGCTATAGAACTATCTCCACCTGTTCCAAGAGTTCCTCCTCCGCAAGAAGTAAGTAACAATAAAACTAATGTGCCAAAAATCATTTTACAGAATTTTTTCTTATAAATGCTGTGAATCTTCATTCTCTAATCCTTTTATAAATTCCTGTCTTAACTAAGGTCTATTCCTGCTCTAATTCACTGCCTATTTTGCTGTATCCCGAGAGTGAGACTCTAACGCCTTTCTTATCTGAATTTTTATCTAATTCTTTATTAAGGTCTAAGTCATGCTTTGCAAGCTTAACTAAAGTATCATTATGAAACTCGCTTCCTCTTTTTAATATCCATTCTCTTATTTCTTCAACAGCATCTGGATCAATATTATCGAACTCAGTAACTAAATGAAGGTTAGGAACAGGATTAGACTTAGAGACATTCTCCTCTACAGCGCATAAAAGATCTGATAATTGCCTTGAAAGTAAATTAATAATCTCTTTTGCGTTCTGCTCACCTAGTTCTTTAAACCTGCTAAGCATTTTTACTTCATGATCCGTTTTCTCTATTAAGTTTAATCTTTCTAATTCAAATAGAACAGCATACGGATTAATATCAGTGCTCACTGAAGTAACTAATTTATGAAACTCACTGTTTCGACCACTACTAGTTAGAGCTTTAGGCAGGCCTTTCTCATTTAAAAAATCAGAGTCTATTTGCCATTTTCCTAAAATTTTAGTGATTACATTATTAAGACTTACTTCATTTTCTTCTTTTAAAATTCTACTAATATCTCTTCTTTGAAGACCAGTGATAACACTAATTTTACTATTACTTACTTTTTGCTCTCCGCCATATAATTCTTCGCATGCTACTTCTACAAGAGCCTGCTTTATCATTTCGCTTATTTCTTGAATTTTAATTGAATGCTTTAAACAAAACCTTACAAAAGGCTTTATTAATAAATAGAAATTAGATTTTTCTTTAAAAAAAATCATTTTAAAAAATATCTCCCATCCAAGAAGGATACAGTATTAATAGAGTAGAAAAACTATCTATTAAATTACTACATATAAATTGCTTAAAATTAAAGGAATTACAAACAGCACTTTGAGTAATTTACACAGTAAGACTAGCACTGATTACTATTTCTATCAAAAAAAGTGACCAAATTATTTATAACTTTAAAGGACCGAACAATACTCTATTATTTACAGTCACTTAGAGTAAGTCTCAATCTTTAGAAATTTACTTTGAACGTATAAATATAGCAATGAGAGTAGTAAAGAAAAAATTGTTCCAAATGCTACGCCAATTCTAGGATACAATTGACTAACGAGCAGTGAATAAAGAACTAATGAATATGCCCCGTAAGGCACGTTCTTAATTACAGTGTAAACATTCTTATCAAGATAAGAAAAATGAATAATCAATAATAACGGCAACAAAGTAGTTGGAAAAGAAGATAAAGCCCCTGCTAGCGAAGGATCCAGAAATTTTGCTATTTCAGTTACAAATAAAATTATTGTAGCTGCTAGCACTGCTCTTAGACAAAGCACTCTAAAAGAGAGCTTAATACTCTTTTCTATTATTGTATCTGGTATTTTTCTAAATACAAAAACAAAGAAAGTAACTCCAATTGTTGGGAGTAATATATTGAAAAGTAGGTTAAATCTAGTCTTCTGTATCAAATAGGCTAAAAACAAAAAAGCTATACTAGAAACTAAAGCACTTAATGTAATCTTTAATACCTTACTGTAATTCGAAAAGTATCTCGAAGAAGACAGATAGTAAATATAAGTAAAACTCAACATAGAGAGCACTTTTACTCGCAAAAGTTGGGCTGACTTCATAACCAAAATAAAAAAAGTGAAATAGCTGTTCCCGTTGGACATCCTGCAATTATACCAGCAATTTTAGGGCTAACCTTTTCTGAGATAAAAGATAAGCCTAGAACTATTCCTACCCCTACAAAGAATTTAGAAAAAAATAAAAACGTCAATTTATTATGCTATTATTTTCAGATACTCATCTTCTGATAGAATTCTGCTATCAAAGACTTCAGGCCAACCGGTTTTAATCTCAACTCCACTTTTTGAACACTTAGTCTCCCTTACAGAACCTTCATATTGCATCCAACAAAAATTTTCCTTTAATCTACTTGTATAATAAGTGTTGTTTAAAGGCGTTTTCATTTTATTGGCAAAAGCCAAATCAGTTTTAGTAATTCTAAAAGGTTTTTTTGACATTGGGTCCCAGTAAATATGATTCTCGATACTGGCATCAGCATCTGAAGGACTATCAGGAACCTCACTTGCATCTAAGCTTGAATCTGGTCTCTCATTTGAAGATCTAGCATTCACTCGAAAACCTAATGACTTTTGTTCTTCGTGCTCCAATAAGAAATGAACTGCTGACCAACTTTCATCATAGGCGACTGGAGAGAAATATCCAGGAAAAAACTTTCCATAATTTCCCTGCTCTTTCATCAAATTTATGATTTGAGATTTTAGTTTATGATAATCATTTTCAGAATATGCTTTGTTAAAAATATGAAACTTTTGATTCACTAAACCTGCACAACCAAAGCAATTCTTGCAATTCAAACAATTTGCACAATACTCCGCATAACTACAATTTATAAGATTATAACTGCTCTTAACATCATAACAACCATCTTGAGCAGTGCAAACATTATACAGTAGCTCACCACCAAAGTGTGCGACTCCATCTAAACATGTTTTGTCTTTTCCGCTCACACTTCTTACAGAATTAACACAATCTTCACTGCCATTGATAAAAAAACAATTCTCACAATCACCTGCATTCTCAAGGTAATTACCAGTACTCCCAGTACAGTTATCAACTGATAAAGCACGATGCCAAGCATGCTCTCTCATCATTTCAAAAAACCGATCTTTGGCTTTTTCATAAGTAGTTCTAGAGGAAAAATCCCATTTAGCTAATTCTTTTTCATAATCTTCTTTACTGTACTGCTTATTAGCAATGCAATATTTTTGACCTCTGAGATTTGAACAAAATAGACAATTTGTACAATTTCTACAGTCATAACAAAAAGCTGAGTCAGTTAGAGTTCTGCAGTTTAGTGCGTAAATTACGTTGAAACAATTTCTAGAATTAACAACATCAACGCATAATTCACAGTCGAAACAAAAAGCAACGAATTCGCAATCAGAAGAATTTCTAGCTCGATAAGAATATCTTACATCTTCATCTTTAAATCCTGAATGAGATAAAAAGCAATTTTTAGAATAAAACCAGTCATCTGTATATTCACAGTTCTCATTGCCCACTCCTATATTATGGGGCAAAGGGCATTTTTGAAAAAGTTCCCACATTTGCTCAAAAACATTTCTATTAAAATCAAATTCAGCTTGAGGAGGATTTGAATTCTTAACCCAATAATCTTTATGCCAAACAGGATAGGGGCATTCATCTGAATAAGTTGAAATAATTTTTTTTCCGCTTCCGTCACATTTTCTTTGGTGTAAATGAAAATGTGGCCAAAAAGACCCTAGATGTCTAATCCTAAACTCAGGAGCAATACTAGGTAGTTGCTGAACTCCAAGACGTTCTCTAAGTTCTTTTTCTTTATCACTTATTTCAAATTGTTTTCCAGATATAGAACATTTAACTAGCATTCTAATAATTCTAGCAAAGAATAGCTTCTAAATAAAACATTATGATTTCTTTAAATTTAGAGCGCTAGGTAAAACTGTTGCAATCAAAATACTACAAATAATACCCAAAGAAACAAAAGGTGAAATATGTATCCAGTTAGCCAGTAACATTTTTAAGCCTACAAATATTAAAATTAAAGACACCCCTACTGATAGATACTTAAAATATTCCATCATACCAGCTAAAACAAAGTATAAAGCTCTAAGTCCTAAAATTGCCAGTAAGTTACTAGAGTAAACAATAAATGGGTCAGTGGTAATTCCTAAAATTGCTGGTATTGAATCAAAAGCAAACATAATATCTGTTAGCTCAACTACTAAAAGCACGACCATTAGTTTTGTAGCGTAGCGTTTACCATTCTCAGTTATAATAAACTCATTTCCTTCATGATCCGTCTTTGTAGGAATAAATTTATTAACTAATTTTAGAGCAAAGTTATTTTCAATATCAATTTCTTCATCTTTATTGAAAAATAGTGTTTTAACTCCAGTGTAAAGAATCAAAGCTCCAAAAACATACATCAACCAATGAAATTTATGTAAAAGCTCAACTCCAGCAATAATTAAAATCCCTCTAGTAATTATCGCTCCTAGTATTCCCCAAAATAAAATCCGATGTTGAAACTTTGGCTGAATATTAAAATATTGAAAAATAACAATGAAAAGAAAAATATTATCTACGCTTAAAGATTTTTCTACTACGTAGCCTGTTAAGAATAGTAGAGCTTGATCCTGAGAGTCAAAAACGGCAATCCCTACTGCAAAAAGCAAAGATAGAACTATCCAGGCAACTGTCCAGCTTGAAGCTTCCTTAAACCCTACCTCATGGTCGTTTTTATGGAATACACCTAAATCTAGAGCAAGTGCTATGCCCACTACTAAAAATAAGATTATCCAAGCCATAATTTTCTACACTCTACTGATTTTAAAATAATTTTCATAACTCAAAATATAAGCCATCGCACTAGATAAGTTACTAAAATGAACTAATTAAGAACATATTTAACTGGTACAAGCACTGTGCTCTGAACAGCAATACCAGCAAACCTAGCAGGCTTAAACTTCCAGTCCTTTACACTTTTTAAAGCAGACCTATCTAATCTTCTAAAACCGGATGATTTTTTTAAAGTTAACTTTATTGGCTTACCATCTGCACTAATATCAACGAGTAATAACGCAACACCTTGTTCTTTATTCATTCTAGATTTTCTTGGGTATAGAGGAGGAGGATTTTTAAGATAATCAGGACTTGCTTTACTTGTAGCATTAGACAAGTTTGCTCTAGCTAAATCAGAACTTCCTGAAGCTTGTGAGTTGTTAATTACATTTTGATTGATTGGAGGATGGTCAAAAACTTTCTTTGTAACTATTTTATTTGTAGTTGCTTTTTTCTTAGCTGTTCGTTTTTTTATTACTTTCTCTTTATATTTTACAAATTCAGATTTTACTTTTACAGCTGATATTTTTCTCGTTTCAATCTGAGCAGCTTGAGCAATTTCAACTTCAGGAACAATTTCCATATAAATTTGTCCTATCCCTTGAGACACGGCATAGGCACTCTCTTGAATTAAAGAATTACCTAACTTTAAAAGAACAGTAGCATGTAATATTAAAGACAATACGATATACTTCTTCATTACTCTCTACTTTGTCTCTAATGCAACTTTAGTAATTCCAGACTTTCTAACGATATCAAGTGCTTCGACTAAGGAGCTTACATTTGCTTCTTTATCTCCATTTATAAAAACCTTAAAACCTGAATCATTTGCTTTAAGAGCAGCTAACTCACTTAATAAGTCTTCTATATTGATTTTATTTTTATCTAAAAAATACTCTCCATCTTTAGTTACAGAGAGTGAAGCATAGTTCTTTCTAGTCTCTCTTTGCCCAGTCTCAGCAACTGGCAAGTTCACAGAGATTCCTTTGTTTTTAATCATTGAAGTCGAAACCATAACAAAGGTAGCTAATAAAAAGAACATAATATCAATCAATGGTATGATTTGAATTCTCGCTCTTTTTTTATTTGAATTAGCTAATTTAAGCTTCATTTAACGCCTACTTGTTTACTACTTTTTGTGCCTGAGGTTCTTTTTTAAGCTCAATGAAAAACATTCCAGCTTTAGTCTCTAAATCTCTAATAAATTTCTCTTTTTTTGATTGAACCAAATTAAAAGGAATTAAAGCAAAAATTGCCACACCTAAACCAAAGGCAGTTGCGATAAGTGCTTCAGCTATCCCACCAGTAATTGCTGTTGGCGCTTCTAATTCTGTTACACCTAAGAGACCAAAAGATTTTATCATACCAGTTACCGTTCCTAGTAAACCCAATAATGGCGCTAGAGTAATTGCAGTATCTAGCATGGTCTGACCTTCATCAAATTTAGCTATATACTTATTTGCTGAATTCGAGACAACATCCTCAAAGTTCTCAGCTCCATTATATGTTAAGCCCTCAGAAATTATATTTGCGATTTTAGATTTTGAGCTACTTCCTTGCTCTACTGCTTTACTTTGATCACCATTTCTTAAACTCGTCATCATTTCTTTCAAAACAGACGGGTTTGATTTTCCAATTTTACAAGCAAAAAAGAAACGCTCAATAGAAACAGCGACAGTTAAAATAGACAAAGCAAGTAGTGGCCACATAATTGGGCCACCTTTAATAAATAATTCTAACATGCTCTTAAATCCTAATTCCTAAATTATTAATGATCTTAAATAGCTACCTATAAACGCAAGACCAGTAGCATGCCCTAGTATCAACATGTGGCTTGGCATGTCAAGCAAAGCAAGCCTAGCCATAACTTTAAAGAGTGCTGTAGTTCTAGAGTTAAGGATAATTTCTTAAGACCATTTATCAATAGTCTTTTTTAATAAAGAAAAATCAATTGGTTTAGTTAAATAATCATCCATTCCGGAATTAATACATTTTTCATAATCTTGATTTGAAGCATCAGCAGTTAAAGCAATTATTGGAATATGTTCTGTAGCTATTTCAAGCTCTCTAATTTCTTTTGTCGCTTCTAGGCCACTCATCCCAGGCATTCTTAGATCCATTAAAATTAAATCATACTGTCCTGCTTTAAACTTTTCTATAGCTTCTAAACCATCGAATGCTATGCTTGGCTTATGTCCTATTTTTTCTAACATTTTGCTCAACACTCTTTGATTAGTAGCTCTATCATCAACTATTAAGATTTTAAGTTTCTTAACAGTTGTAACTACAGGATTTCTCGCACTGCTCAGTACTTTTACTTTTTCAAATTCAAGCTCAAACCAAAAAGTTGAACCCTCGCCTTCTTTACTTACAACACCGATTTCACCGTGCATAAGCTCTACTAACTTTTTACATATAGCTAAGCCCATACCAGAACCACCAAATTTTCTAGAAATTGAAGAATCAACTTGGTTAAAAGATTTAAATAAACCATCTAATTTTTCAGCGGGAATACCTATACCATTATCAATAACTTCGAAGCGAAGATTTATATTATTATCCACCTCTTTACTTTGATCTAATTTTATAACTTTAACCTTAACTGCTCCCTTTTCAGTGAATTTAATAGCGTTTCCTATTAAGTTTAATAGGATTTGCCTTAACCTAACTGGGTCGCTTTTTATTTTTAAATCTTTCTCATTAAGACTCTCATCAAAAATTGTCTCAAGCTCTATTTTTTTCTCTTCTGCCTCCACTTTAAACATCACTCTAAGCTCTTTGAGTAACCTAGCTAAATCAAATTCAATCTGTTCTAACTCAAGTTTTCCAGCTTCAATTTTAGAAAAATCTAAAATATCATTAACTATTCTTATTAATGAATTTGCAGATCCTTTTAAAATTTGAAGACTGTCTTTTTGATCTTCGTTAATCTCAGATTCTAGAAGCAAGTCAGTCATTCCAATTACGCTATTCATCGGAGTTCTTAGTTCATGACTAACCATTGAAACAAATTCGCTTTTTATTTTATTTTCTTTTTCTGCTTTGATTTTTGATTCATAAATTAGTCTATGCTCAGCAATACTATTATAATATCTTTTCTTAACCATCATTGAGATCACAAATGATATTAACGCCATTAATCCTAGTGAAACAAGAAAGTAAGATAAAAAAGTTTTGTTTACATCTTTTATAAAGTGCGTAAACTTTTCATCTACTTGTAAAATTGCAATAACTTTGTCTTGATATTTAATAGGAGCTATTGCAGAAACCCATTTCCCGTGAACATCCTCATAAACACCAATAACTCCTCCTGAGTCATAAAACCTCTTATAGCCATGGTTATCTGAGTTATAGAAATGCCTAAAATAAGGCTTTTTTGCAGAAGTCACTGTGAAGAAAAAATGCTCTGGGCTACTGTGCGCTCTGCTTAGAGTATAAATTGGAGTACTTAAATTATTTAACTTTGCCGTATCAGCTAGCTGCTTATGTATCTCATAATAGGCTGAATCTTGTTCACTAGTAAGGATTTCATCTTTTTTAGAATAATTTTGAATTAGATAATTCAACTTTTCAGAATTAATTTGTGGAGCGAGAGTAGTTGTTATTGCTAACAACTTCATTGAAATAGCTTCTTGCTCAAGTGTAAGTATTAATTCATATGAGCGATTTAGAACAAATAAAACTAAAAGAACATAACCGATTATTACTGCAAATATAATCTTGGCTAAATGAGATTTAATAGAATGATGTAGGGTGTTTTGCATTACTTATTTTTTACTTTTTATATCCTATCTCAAACTGCTCTTTAGATTTAGTATTAACTTCTAAGACTTGATCTAGAATCAACATAATCTCTTGCTTATCTAAATTACTTATTTCATTTTCTAGCTTAGTAAATAGTTTTGCTAACGCACTAAATCCAAAATTAGCACTCTCTCCTCTAAGAGCATGAGAAATAAATAATATTTGCTCAGTGTCTTCTGGCTCTAAAAAGTTCTTTATTTTTTCTACAGATGAATCAACATTAGTAAAAAGCTCTAGGACTAGCTCCTGCATTTCTAAATAATCTAACTCAAGTATAGATTTGAGCTGTTCTTCGTTTATGATTTCTTGCATAACAATTTTCTAACAATATTTAACAAAAGCCACAGAACTATAACTTAATAATATTACTGAGAAAAACAAATTCCGAGCATAGCGCGGTAATGTGCCAAGTTTTTTAAAAAAAATGTCGATTGTTAGTAAATATTCTAGTATAAAATATTTAATTATGGCTTCAATATACGTAATAGACGACAACAAGAGCACTTGTATTATAATTCAAAAAATACTTGAACAAGATGGTCATGCGGTCAGAATTGAGAACGACCCAAAAAAAGCTGAAGAATTCTTATCAAATCAAGACAATACGATCTTTCCAGACGTAGTATTCTTAGACTTAGTAATGCCTGTTAAAACAGGATATGAGCTTTTAGATTTAATCAAAAAAAATCGTAAATTAGAAAATACTAAAATTATTCTTCTAACCTCAAAAGACGATCAAGCAAATATGATGAAAAGTTATGACTTAGGCGTAGACTACTTCATGACTAAGCCAGCTAATAATAAGCAAATACTCTTTGCTCTTGAGACTGTCTTAAACAGTGATGACACTTTAAGCGATACTCCTTAATATTAAAAAATGGTAGCAGCGAGTCAGCTAAAGCTGACCGAGCACGTAGTGCGAGAGCTGGAGCTAAACTAAAAATGGTAGGCACGAGCGGACTCGAACCGCTGACTTCTTCCACGTCAAGGAAACGCTCTAGCCAACTGAGCTACGCGCCTATGTTAATTCACCTCACAAAACCTAAGTTTTTACTTGAGAGAATGCTTTCATATCGCATTCTCGCTATTTTTGTCTTTTCTTTTTAAAGAAAAGGACAGCAAAAAAAAGCGTCAAGTAAACGCTCTACCACTGAGCTACGCGCCTATATAGAAGCGGCAGAGTATTTAAAAGTATTATAAATCGCAAGATTTAAGACTAAAAATCCAATATTTCATACTTTTTTTATGTATTAATATTGTTTTTTTCTTAAAATCTAGTAATGTATGAGGATTATTATAATTATAATTAATTTTTATCTTTGAAAATATGGAAATAAGCGGCTCACAAGCATTATGGCACTCCTTAATAAACGAAGGAGTTGATACAATATTTGGTTATCCAGGTGGAGCAATCATGCCAGTCTATGATGCTTTGTATGATTTCCAAGATAAAATGAAACATATTCTTGTTAGACATGAGCAAGGTGCATCACATGCAGCTCAAGGATATGCAAGAGTTACGGGCAAAGTTGGGGTTTGCATGGCTACTTCCGGTCCAGGTGCTACGAACCTAGTGACTGGAATAGCTGATGCGATGTTAGATTCTGTTCCAATGGTTTGTATTACTGGGCAAGTTTATAGCGACTTGCTTGGAACAGATGCATTTCAGGAAACTGATGTAATAAGTATTACGATTCCAATAACTAAATGGAATTACCAAATTTCAAACGCAGAGGAAATTCCAGAAATACTAGCTAAAGCATTTTACATCGCAGGAAGTGGAAGACCAGGCCCAGTAGTTATTGACATCACAAAAGATGCTCAAATCAATAAACTTAACTACAAACCTCATAAGATTAAAAAAGTTAGAAATTTCACAGCAAAGCCTGAATTAAATAAAGAATCTATTTCAAATGCTGCAAAGCTAATTAATGAGAGCAAGCAACCATTAGCATTAGTTGGTCATGGGGTTTTAATCTCTGAAGCACAAAAAGAACTACTTAACTTCTCTGAGAAAGCTAACATTCCAATGGCTTGCACTTTACATGGTCTATCCGCAGTTCCTACGGGGCATAAAAATTATGTAGGGATGCTTGGAATGCACGGGAATTACGCTCCTAATAAGCTCACAAATGAAGCAGACTTAATAATAGCTATCGGCATGCGTTTTGATGACAGAGTAACTGGAAATCTAGATGAATATGCAACTAAAGCTAAAGTTATTCACATAGAAATTGATAAAGCAGAATTAAATAAGAATGTTCAAACAGATGTTGCTATTCATGCGGATGCAAAAGATGCATTAAGTGCCCTAAATAGTGAACTTAATAAAGCTGATCGAACCGAGTGGTTTAAACAATTTACAGATCTAAAAGAAGAAGAAATAAATAAAATTATAAATAAAGATACTAAACCTACTGAAGGTAAAATCACTATGGCAGAGGTTGTAAGAAGAATCTCTGAGAAGACAAAAGGTGAAGCCATAGTAGTTGCAGATGTTGGTCAGCACCAAATGGTAAGTGCAAGATATTACGAGTTTCAAAAACCAGATAGTTGGATTACTTCAGGTGGCTTAGGCACTATGGGCTTTGCCCTTCCTGCTTCTTTAGGCGCAAAACTTGCTGCCCCTGATAGAGACGTAGTTGCAATAATTGGCGATGGTTGTTTCCAGATGACTATTCAAGAGCTAGGAACAATTGCTCAAAACAATATTAAAGTTAAGATAATTATTCTAAACAACAATTTCCTTGGCATGGTTAGACAGTGGCAAGAACTCTTTTTTGAAAAACGTTATTCCTTTGTAGAGCTTCAAAACCCTGACTTTATCGCAATATCAAAAGGCTTTGGAGTTGAAGGATCAACAGTTGAAAAACGAGAGAATCTTGATGAAGCAATTAAGAAAATGTTTGATCATGATGGGCCATATGTTCTAGAAGTTTGTTGTGAAAAAGAAGAAAACGTATTCCCGATGGTTCCAAGTGGAGCTTCGGTATCAGATATAAGACTTGAGTAGAAAAAGATATAGAAAATGAACGAAGACAACAGACAATTTACAATTACAGCTTTTGCTGAGAACAGCCCAGGTGTTCTACATAGACTTACTAGTACTTTAACTAGAAGAAAAATAAACATTGAAAGCTTAACTGTATCTGAGACAGTTGAAACAGGGATTTCTCGCTTTACTATTGTTGTAAACACTACACTAAATTTAATTCAAACAGTTACTAAACAAATAGATAGAATAATTGAAATCACTAAAGCTTATTATTCTGAAGACCAAGACTTAGTGTTTAAAGAAATCGCTCTTATAAGAGTTGCAACAAAAGATGCTAAGGCTAGAGAGGAGATTGAGAAAAAGGCTAGTGATTATGATTCTAACGTTACATACGTATGCGATAAATACCTAATCGTTGAAAAAACTGGAACAGAAGATGAGATTAACTCTCTATACCATATGTTTGAAAGCTACGGCGTAATCGGACTAGTTCGCTCTGGAAGAATTGCACTAAAAAAAGACATTCAAATTTAAAAGCAGTATAAAATGTATAAAATAATAGATTTCAAGACCAAAGAGTCCGTCGTACCTAGAGATTTAGTTTTCACAGGAGCTAACGCACAGCCTTGGGAAGTTGTAATGGATATGGATTTAGTAAAATCCAGAATAAACACTAGTCATTTTAAATCTTCACCTCCAATGACCACAAAGTATCTTCCGCTACTCCCAATTAAAGACCAAAGTAAATTTATTACACTTGGCGAAGGCGTAACACCTTTAATCAAAAGCCAAAGGATTGGCAAAGAACTAGGAGTTGAGCTTTACTTTAAACTAGAAAGCAGAAACCCTACAGGAGCATTTAAAGACAGAGGCTCTGCAGTTGAAATTACAATTGCAAAAGAAATGGGTGCAAAAGGCATTACAGTAGCATCAACTGGGAACATGGCGGCATCTTGTTCTTGCTACGCAGCTGCAGCAAACATTCCATGTTTTGTATTTGTTCCTGAAGATACCCCTCAATCAAAACTTGCCCAGGTAATTTCTTACGGTGGTAAAATTGTTCAAGTTAAAGGTAGCTACGGAGATGCAGCAAGACTTGCTGAAGAAGTAGCATTAGAGCTTGGCTTTTATCTAGCGGGAGATTATGCATTTAGAGTTGAAGGTGGGAAGACTGCTGCTTTTGAAGTAATTGAGCAGTTATTTTTTACTCCACCAGATGCAGTTATTGTTCCAATAGGATGTGGGACAAATCTAGCTTCATACATGAAAGGCTTTGAGGAATATCAAGAACTTGGATTTATAGATAAAATTCCAAAAATTTATGGTTCACAAGCTCTTGGTGCAAATACTGTTGCAGGTGCATTCGACCAAAACTTAAAAGACGGTTTAATACTAGAATCTGCAAGAAGTGTTGCAGGTGCAATTTGTATTAACCACGCACTAGATGGAGCAAAAGCACTAGATGCAATCTATAAGACTAAAGGCAAAGCGATTGCACTTAGTGATAAAGAAATTCTTAAAGCACAATACGATTTATCAAAAGATGAAGGTATTTTTGTAGAAGCAGCATGCGCATCTACGCTTTCACTACTAAGAGAAGAGATTAAAAATAATAAAGAAGAGTTTGCAGGTAAAAAAATAGTTCTTGTTTTAACTGGAAGTGGCTTAAAAGACCCAGCACCAGTTCTAAGAATCGCAATAAAACCTCCTACAATACTACCATCAATAAAAGAATTCTCGGCTCTTTATAAAGAAAAATTCTTTGATGGGAAAAGTGTAGCTTTTATAGATAGAGAAAAAGTTATTTTCACTAAGCAACCTAGCCTTAAAGAAGTTAAAGATGTATCAATAGAATTATTTGATGCTAACTACAGCGATACGCATTTAAATAAAATGCTAGAACAAATTGAAAAAATACTTATTAAAGGAAAACCTGTAACTTTTTCAGATTTTCAAGATGTTATTCAAGACGCCCTTGAAGCTAACACTGGTAAAAAAGTATTTTTTGTAAAAGATTTTGGGGTTGAAACTGCAAGAGATAGAAAAGCAACATCAATAGTTACTGTACTTTTAGACGGTGAAGAACTATGTGCAAATGCTGAGGGAGTTGGACCAGTAGATGCAATAATAAACGCTCTTAAAAAAGCTTGCGGAGAGAAATTAGACTTTTCTCTTTCAGATTACAAAGTTGCTATTAGAAGTTCTGGAACAAATGCAGTTGTAAACACTGAAATGAAACTTCAAAGTGGTAATAAGAGTTCTGTTGGAACAGGAGCTTCTCCTGATATTATTCAGGCTTCAATTGAAGCTTTTGAACAAGCTTATAATGGCCTTTTAGCTTAAGTATTTAATTTATAGCTAAATCATGATAAAAGTAATTGGCAGTTCTTTTAAAACTAAATACATTAAAAAATTTCATCTTTTTTAGAGAACTTAATTCTTAAAAAAAGATGAATAAGTAAAGGTTTACTAAAGAGAAGATTTAATTTTGATATTAAATCTTCTCTTTACAAATGGACTTATGTTTTAAGGAGCTAAGATGTCCACATTTACGCAAAGAATGTTTTCTACTTGCAGAAACGACCTAACTACAAACCCAGAGAATCTTGTTAACTTTTATCGTGAATTTCCAGATTTACGACCAGGTATAGTTGATCAAATTTTTTCTGAAAAAGACTGGCCTTGCCACAAGACATTAATCAGCATTCTTGAAATAGATCCTACAGTTTTCGAACTTGCTCAACTTCAGATAGTCGTTGCTGAAATTGAAAAATCTATTAAACGTAGATGGTCACATATAAAAGCAACACCGAGTAATTTATAGTATAAATAATATTCTAAATTAATCAATGTTGTGTAGCATGTGACTGCGTAAGAACAATCTGCTCTACAGTCTTAACTTACCGACATTTTGAGGAAGTTGCTCTTCAAAGACTCCTTAGAATTAAACAGCAAAATCCAATTTTAGGAAGGCATGCCGCTATTCTTAGTCTTTGCGCTAAAAGATTTCCTTGTTTCAAAGCTTTATCAGATGAAGTATCACAATTTCCTAACGTAGACTTATCATCACTAAGCAATGATAATTGGGCAGTGAGTTTAAGATACCAACCAAATGAAGATAGACTATTTGAGTCAACTCTATCTGGAGCTCTTGAAGTTCATGGATGCTCAAGATATCTAGATTTAGCAACCACCTTCCCAAACAGATCATATGAAATAAGAGCTTGGGTTTTAAAACAAGTATTAAAAAAAGATGATTTTTATGTTCTCTGCAAACAAGCACCATTATTAATATCAAACATAGATACAAGAATCACAGAGCGAACGTGCTTCTGGGCTTTAAGATTACTAGAGGAGAAACCATCATATCGTATAAAGATAAGGAGTTGTTTAAGTTTACTTAAAGCACTTAGTAAGCTGAGGAAAATGACTATAAATGCTCTGCTTCTTGAAAATCACTTAGCCTTGCGAATACTTTGTCACAATTCAGAAAACTTTGGAGAGGTATTGGAGCATACCCAAACAGAATCAACAAAAAGAAAGATATGTAGATTTCGTCTTCGGAAAAGAGATATTAGATATAGAGGGGTTGCTAGATTTTGCGAGGTAGAATTAAGACCATGTGATTTTGAAGCCTTGTTACTACATGCCCCATTTTATCATGAAACAACTTTTGAGCTCCTAACTGCTTTCATAGAAGAAACTGAAGAGATAGACGAAACTGCTAAAATGATTATCAGAGTCGGAGAAAAACGACCCTTTCTAAGACCGAAACTTTATGGGCTAGCAAGAAATAATACCGAATTTAGCACAGCAATGCTTCATGCTAAGGCCGCTCTAAATTGTCTAATTACTTAATTATAAGGTTTTCAAGTTTATTCATCTTTCTTCGCAATTACTTACTACTTACACAAACTTTACTTATTTACTCACCAATGCTATAACCCTCCCCTGAAGTGTTCTCACCGCAATTATTGAATCGTCAATCTACGCGCACTAAATAATCTTTTTTGACTCACAGTGTGAATGAGTCGTCAAAACAAACATTTAATCAGTATCTTTATTTAGTATTTCTATTTAAAGCACTGAAAAAGACTTTATATACAAAGGATATAATGAATTACGATCAATACAATTTTAACGAATCACTTGCTGCTGGAATTAAAAAACAAGGCTTTGTCTCACCTACTCCAATTCAAGAAAAAGCTATACCAGTTGCTCTTGAGAATAGAGACATTATGGGCTTGGCCCAAACAGGAACTGGAAAAACTGCGGCATTTGTAATTCCAGTAATTGAAAAGATACTTAACAGCAGAGCTTCTAATCAAAATGGTCCTAGAGAAATAAAGGCTTTAATCATTGCACCAACTAGAGAACTAGTAATGCAAATTGATTCTGTAATTAATGAATTAGGATCTGAAGCAAGAATTAAAACAACTACTATTTTTGGTGGAGCGAACATTAGAGGTCAAATAAAAAGACTTAGCAACGGTGTTGATATCGTAGTAGCTTGCCCAGGCAGATTACTTGATCATGCAAAAAGAAGAACAATTGATTTTTCTAAAATTGAGATGCTTGTACTAGATGAAGCTGACCAAATGTTTGACATGGGATTCTTACCAGATATTAAAAGAATAATAAGTAAGCTACCACAAGAAAAACAAACTATGCTTTTTTCAGCTACTATGTCTGAGCCTATTAAAAAATTAGCAAATTCTGTTTTAAAGAATCCTAAATTAATAGATATAAATAAAGACACACCACTATCTTTAATTAAGCACGCGGCTTATCCAATCTCTATGAAACAGAAGAATGAATTACTAATAAATATCTTAAAGAAACCAAATGTTTCTTCAGCTATTATTTTCACTAGAACTAAGCATAGAACAAAAAAATTAGCGATTTCTCTTTATAATGTTGGCCATAATGTTACTAGCCTGCAAGGAAATCTATCTCAAAATAAAAGACAAGAAGCGATGCAGGGCTTTAGAAAAGGCAAGTATAATATAATGGTAGCAACTGATATTGCTGCGCGTGGCTTAGATATCTCAGCTGTTTCTCATGTAATTAATTTTGATGTTCCTGATACTACTGAAGCTTATACTCATAGGATTGGAAGAACAGGTAGAGCATCTAAAACTGGTGAAGCTTATACATTTGTTACTCCTGAAGATAATAAAAAAGTAAAAGCAATTGAAAGATCTCTTGGGAAAGAGTTACCTAAATTAAAAATAGATGGTTTTGAGTATAAACTAGAAGAAAGAAGTTTAGAGACTCATAGACCAAGAAATAAGAAAAATTCTAGAAAAAGACGTAGCTCTAAGAATGCTGGTGGTTCTAGAAAAGCTAATAGCTCAAGAAACGGCAACTCAAGAAAAGCTGGTAGTTCTAGAAGTAATTCTAGGAAAGGACCTTCAAATGGTTCTAATTCTAATGGAGGCAACTCAAATAGAGGCAGATCTAGAAGAAGAAGTTCAGGTAGAGCTAGGGCTTAAAATAAATTCAAATTAGCAAGCGTATAGGTTTACGCTTGCTATTCGTCAGTTACACAACCTAAGCTCGCCGACTTTACAGATTTTATATACTTATACAAAGTACCTCTGCTTGCCTTATAAGCTGGCATCTTCCAACTATCTTTTCGCTTTTTTAGTTCTGCACCATCAACATCTAAGTCAATAGTATTTTTTACAGCATCAATAGTTATAACATCGCCGTCTTTAACTAGTGCAATTGGACCACCTTCTTGTGCTTCAGGAGTGATATGCCCAACGATAAATCCATGTGAGCCTCCGGAGAAACGTCCATCTGTAAGTAACGCAACATGCTTTCCTAAACCAGCTCCAACAATTGCACTAGTAGGAGTTAACATCTCTGGCATTCCAGGTCCACCTTTTGGTCCCTCATACCTAATTACAACCACATCACCTTTTTCAATCTTTTTATCTTCTAATGCTTTAAGCATATCTTCTTCAGAATCGTAAACCTTAGCAGGACCAGAGAACTGTTCTCCTTCTTTACCTGTAATTTTTGCTACCGATCCTTCTGGTGCGAGACTTCCTTTTAAGATTCTTAAATGCCCAGTAGATTTAATTGGTTTTTCTATTGGATAGATTACATCTTGAGCATCAAAGTCTAAATCAGGAACATCTTTGAAATTCTCCTCTAATGTTTTTCCTGTAACAGTTAAGCAATCTCCGTGTAAGAGCCCTTTACTATGTAAGTATTTGAGAATAACTGGAATACCGCCAATCTTATGCACATCTTCCATTACATATTTTCCACTAGGTTTTAAATCTGCAATTAGCGGAACTTCTGCATTTATTCTTAAGAAATCATCTAATGTAATATCAACATCTATTGCTCTAGCCATTGCTATTAGATGTAATACCGCGTTAGTCGAGCCACCTAATGTAACTACTGTAGTAATTGCATTTTCAAATGACTTTTTAGTCATTATATCTGATGGTTTAATATCTTTTTCTAATAAAATCTTTATTGCTTTTCCAACAGAAAGACATTCATTAATTTTTCCATCTTCTACTGCAGGAGTAGAAGAACTATACGGTAAGCTCATTCCTAATGCTTCAATTGCTGAAGCCATAGTGTTTGCAGTATACATCCCTCCACAAGCTCCAGCCCCAGGACATGAACTTGCAATAATTTCTCTTCTTACATTCTCAGTAATACTTCCTGCTAGAAAAGAACCATAACTTTGAAAAGCAGATACAACATCAAGGCTTTCTTGTTCTCCTTTTTCTTCGTCTTCTCTGCAACCTGGCTTTATTGTTCCGCCATACACCATTATTGATGGTCTATTTAGTCTAGCCATTGCGATAATACTGCCAGGCATATTTTTATCACAGCCTGGAATTGTAATTACCGCATCATACCACTGTGCAGAGACTACTGTTTCAATTGAATCCGCTATAATATCTCTAGACTGTAAAGAATAACTCATTCCATCAGTCCCCATAGAAATTCCATCACTAACACCAATTGTGTTAAAGCGAAGCCCCACTAAACCTGCATCAAGAACCCCTTCTTTTACTTTTCCTGCTAAATCCATCAGGTGCATATTACAAGTGTTACCTTCCCACCACATACTAGCAATGCCGATTTGGGCTTTGTTCATATCTTCTTCAGTAAGACCGGCTCCGTAAAGCATTGCTTGTGAGGCACCTTGAGACTTTGGTTGTGTAATTCTTGAGCTGTATTTGTTTAATTTCATAGTTTTATTTCTTTTATAAACAGGCTTTTATAAGCAGGTGAATACTAATAAATTTGAGAGAATAATGCCATAGACAAGCTGCCTATAAAGCAAGAATATCGTATTTAAACATCAGACCTAAACTAAGCACTAAAATTAGTGCAAATAAGAAAAAAAGAAATAGGATAGTTAAGATATATGGTTTAGTTCTATTAGCTTTCTGTCTTGATTTCATCTCTGCTCTAGAAAGAGATTTTGTATCTGAAATAATCTTTTCAACATCATCTACATTCTTCCCAGAGTAATATTGCTCTAATTGCTTTTTATGAGCATCCAGCTCATCTTTTGTAACAGCCTTATGAATCTTACTAGGCTCAATCTTGGCAATTTTTTTACTTTCTTCGTCTATAGACATACAGTATTAACTTAAACTATGTATATACCCATCACAATATACTTTCTTACCTAAGGCTAGAAAGTATATTGTGATGGGTATGCCGAGCGCAGCGGACAACAGATATGCTAATCGTAAAAACAGTCAAAACCATAATGGTTTTGGCATTTTATCGTGATGAATATTTTATATCTTGTTGCTCTCTAATATATGGTTAAAAAAGAAACACTCGTGAGAAAGAAAAAACTTAATCACGATTAGCATATATAGGAAAATAAATGACTAGAAAACTTATATTAATATCAATAATTTTTGGATTCATAAACCTAGCAGGAGCAGACATGGTTAAGACAGATAGCGGATTAAAATACGAAGATTCTAAGGCTGGTAACGGAGCTGAGGCAAAAGCTGGGCAAAATGTTTCTGTTCATTACACTGGTTGGTTAAATGAAGATGGTAAAAAAGGTAAAAAGTTTGATTCTTCTGTTGATAGAGGAACACCATTTGGTTTTCCACTAGGAGCTGGAAGAGTAATTAAAGGCTGGGATGAAGGAGTTGCTGGGATGAAAATTGGCGGTAAAAGAACTTTATTTATACCTTCAAGCTTAGGTTACGGTGCAAGAGGCGCTGGTGGAGCGATTCCTCCAAATGCTGATTTGATCTTTGATGTGGAGTTATTGGGAGTTAAATAGAACTCTCACAGAGGGAAAGAGAAGATATCAATAATACTAATCCTCTCTTCCCTCGCTCTATTTAGAGGCAATCTTCCTGTAAATTTTATAACTGTCTGGTATAAAACTCTTTAGTTCCTCTTTAGTCTCAAAAGTAAAAGTTAGATGTCCTACTTTTCTTCTCCCCTCTACTTTATCTTTCTGGTACCAATGATAATTAGCATTTGATATTTTTTCTACTTCTTCTTTATTTACTTTTATTCCTAAGAGGTTATGCATTAATGAGTAGCCTTTATTTGAAGCATCCCCCAACTCCATACCTAAACAAGCTCTAAGATGATTTTCGAATTGTGAACAATTAGTTCCTTCAATACTACCATGACCTGAGTTATGCACTCTTGGTGCGTATTCATTAAAAAGCACGGATTCACCTGACACGAAATACTCTACTGCTAAAATACCCACATAATCCAAACCTTCTAATAGTTTTTTTGTATATTCTTTTGCTTTACTTTCTACCTCCTTACTTGCTCTAATAGACGGGCAAATCGTTTCAAACAAAATTCCATCTTTATGGTCATTCTGGCAAAGAGGGTAATATTCAACTTCACCGCTCTCAGCTCTTGCAGCAATACAAGAAACTTCATAATCAAAATTAATAAACTCTTCTGCAATTAGTTCTAATTCTTGCTCGTTCTCATTAACAAAGTTTTCTAGATCTTTTTTAGAGAAAAATCTCCACTGGCCTTTTCCATCATAACCGAAAGAACAAGTTTTAACTACGATTGGAAAACTAGTTACTTTTTCTAAAATTTCTTTAAATGAGTTTCCTGAAACGAAATTAGGAACAGCTACTCCAAGTTCTTTTAAAAAGTTTTTCTCTTTTACTCTATGCTTAGTTACATCAAGGGCTTTTATCGGTGGAAAAACTTTCTTAACTTCTGATAATTTCTGTATTAAGTCTTGTGGAATATTCTCGAATTCATAGGTTACAACATCTACATCCTCAAAGTATTTAATGATCTTATCAACTTCTAAATAATCACAAACTAAAGTCTCAGTTACAAACGAGGAAGATGAGTTTGGCTTAGCATTTACTACTTTAGACTCAATACCTATTTTTTTACCAGCCTCAGCTAGCATCATAGCAAGCTGACCACCACCAAGTATTCCTATTTTTTGCATTAAGCTAGGTCTTTATCTTTTAAAACTGAATCCGCTAGATTCTTTTTATACTCTTTATAAGCATCTCTATACTTCTTATCTTTAATGCCAAGCATATTAACTGCAAGTAAAGCCGCGTTTTTAGCTCCAGCTTTTCCGATAGAACAAGTTGCCACAGGGCACCCCCCTGGCATTTGAACAATTGAAAGTAATGAATCCATGCCTTTTAAAGCTTTCGACTCTACTGGCACACCAATAACAGGCAATGAAGTATTAGAGGCTGTCATACCAGGTAAATGAGCTGCCCCACCAGCACCAGCAATTATGATTTCAAGGCCTTTAGATTCTGCTGTTTTTGCATACTCAACCATTA
>CAYOZL010000009.1:0-13503 GCA_964408435.1 uncultured Bdellovibrionales bacterium
TCATAAACGCTTAGATTCATTATTTATCTAAGCGTTCGCTCTTTTTTTAGACTCCAGGACTAGCATCTAATATATATTCTACTAAGCCTGAGCCTGGACCAAAAGTATGTAATTTACTTTCTTCTCTGCCGGCACAAAGAGCAAGAGAAAAATTTCCAAGACAATATGCATAAGCAGCTCCAGTTCCAGATATATTTGTTGAACCTCCATCATTCTCAAATGCACCCGCACCAACCATGAAAATATCCTCACCTGAAGATGAAGATTCTATAAGTATGTACGTTTTAGGACTTTTAACAAAAGCATAATTCTCTAACTTACTAGCACAGCTTGAATTTGCGCAAAAGATACCCACATCATCTATTTTATAATTTTGGTTATCAGCATATACTGATTCCATCGAAGTTATGGCATTTCTAATATCTGATTGCGCTGCAGCATCATAAGCCCTTTTCTTATAATCACCAAAGGCAGGTATTGCTATTGAAGCAAGAATACCAATTATTGCTACCGTGACGAGTAATTCAATTAAAGTAAAACCTTGATTATTCTTCATAATCAATACTATCGGTATAACATGAAAATTCTTTAATGATTTTAAGCTAAAAATAACAATAGTTTCTTAGCCATCTGCCGATTCTTACTACTTTTATTCTTTATTCCATAATGTTAGCAAGCATTACTAAGTAATTTTTGCATCCTGCCCTTCCTTCTCGTAATATAACATCCTGATATTTAAGAAGATTTTCTAAATTTATTCTTTTAAACAACTATAAAAATGACTAGAACAAAAGAAAATAAAATTCATTAAAAGCAGTGCTAATTTTATACTCTGCTTTTTCAATGACAGTAAAAAAGTCTCTGAAAAGTTAAAACAAAAAGGTATATTAGTTAGACTAAGGAATGGCGCTAAAATACAAAACACTCTTAGAATCAGCATAAAAACTGAAAAAGATACAGAAGCTCTGATCAATTCACTCCAAGAAATACTCTAAGCTTCTTGCGTTCTTCGAACCAAGACCTTTTACCTTAGAAAGGCAGGAGGCACCTGACACTCCACAATCTCTACTTTCTCCCAAACCTTCCCTGTCACATAAGGCTCTTTTTCTATCCAAGAATCTAAATCCGCTCTACTAGCAAACTCCATAATCAAAGTAGAACCACACATTTTACCCTCAGAATTAAGCATTGCTACTGCAAAAAGTATTTGCTTGTTCTCTTTAAGCTTTTTTATACTCTCAAGATGCCCTTCTCTAGCATTCTGTCTTCTCTGATATGCCATGTCATCTTTGCCATCATGACCTTGAACTAAAAATTGCATTTTCTCCCCTTATAAGAAATTCACTGCAAAAACTCGCTAATTGACTCGACTATTTTACTAGTAGAGCTTGAGCTTTTATTTTTATAATATTTTTTTGCATTACTAGCTAAATCCTTAATCTTATCTTGATTAATTGTGTTAAGAACTTTTTTTAGGTTTTCCAGTAAGTCACCATCTTGCTTAACCATCAAAGCAGCATTTGAACTTAATAAATCATTTAAATTCTCAACCTGATGCCCACCTGCAATGTTAAGCGGTACATATATTGCAGCTCTTCCAGAAGCAGAGATTTCAGCTATACTCATTGCCCCAGCTCTAGAAATAATTAAATCTATTTTAGAAAAGATACTAGGTAAATCAGATATAAAAGTGACTACTTTCGCTTCAAAGTTATGTTCTTTATAAAGCTCTACTATCCTATCATGATCTTTTGCACCGCATTGATGAGTTAAAGAAATGTTTTTTTCTTTAAAGACTTCTATTAGTTCAATAATTGCTGTGTTTAGTGACCTAGCTCCTTGGCTTCCACCCATAATTAATAATCTAATTTGTGAATTAGCCGTATTACCTACACTATTACCTGCATTGTAATCTGGTATTTTTTTAAACTCATCTCTAACAGGATTCATTACTTCAATTTTTCTACCCGGTAAGCCTTTTGCGCCAGGTACACAAAAAATTTTTTTAGCTAACTTTGATAAAAATTTATTAGCAAAGCCTGGATACATATTTTGTTCTTGAATTATTATCGGCAAACCAATTAGCTTTGCTGCTAAAACAGGAATAACTGAAGGGTAACCGCCAAAACCTATTACACATTTTACGTTATTATTTTTATAATATTTTAAGCATTTAGAAATGCTAGCAGGAAGCACAAATAAGAACTTTAGAATTCCTAAAATACCTTTTCCTCTAATTGCAGAAGAATTAATGTGAAAATATTCTATGTTTTCCCTACTCCCTAAGATTTGTTTTTCAACTTTTGAGCCTGAGCCAATAAAGGTCGTTTTAGTATTATTTTTTTTAGATTTTAAATCATTTGCAATTGCTAGAGCTGGAAAAATATGGCCACCACTTGCTCCAGCAGCAAAAACAACAGTCGACTCGCTAGAGTGCATATCTTGTTTGTGCTCTTCTGTATTTTTTTCTTTGTGTTGCGCCATAACTAACTTCTTGTGCAGGCATACTAGAGAGCTTAAATAATACTCCAATTACTGAAATATGAACTATCATTGCTGTTCCACCGTAAGCAATTAGTGGAAGTACTAAGCCTTTTGTAGGCAATAAACCTGTTACTACTCCTATATTTAATAATGCAGGTACTACTATAATTAATGTGCAGCCAATACTCAAACTACAAAGAAACGGACTGTAGCTTAATTTTCTAGCGATTGTAATTCCGCGATAAAGTATTATTAGAAATAAAGAAAGTATAAACAGAGCTCCTAACAATCCAAGCTCTTCAGAAATTACTGCAAATATAAAATCAGTGTGCGCTGCTGGTAAATAAAAAAGTTTTTGCTTACTAGCTCCTAGCCCTAAACCAGAAACTCCACCTGAGCCAATTGCGATTAATGATTGTATGAGCTGATAGCCTGAAGTAGTGGCAACTGAGAAAGGATCTAGAAATGCCATTAATCTTTTCATTCTATAAGGACTTTGCATAATTAGAACAAAAGCAGATAAAGCACCGATAATTCCAATTGAGAGTAAATGCCTAATTCTTGAAGCGATTAATAGCTGTCCAAAAACTACAATTCCAATCACAGCTGTAGTTCCAAAATCAGGCTCTAATAATAAGAGACCTCCAATTAAACCTATTAAAGCAAGTGGAACTAGTGCACCTTCAGTAAAATTTTTCATATTATTAAAATGAGTATCTATATAAGCAGAGATATATAGAACCATACAAAGTTTTGCTAACTCTCCTGGTTGAAGTCTTATAAACCCTAAACTAATCCATCTTTGAGCTCCACCAGCAGATCTCCCTACCCCGGGAATTAAAACTGTAATTAATAATAGAACTGATAATAGCAAAGCTGGAATTGCAATAAATTTTAACTTTGAAGGATTAAACTTTGTTACCGCAATAAAACACATCAAGCCCATAATGATGCTCATTAAATGTCTTTTAACCATTGCTGTTGAGTTACCGTAGAATTCTTGAGAAAGGATTGCAGTACTAGAGAAAACCATGAGCACACTTGTAGCTATGAGCACTAAAAATGCTCCAAGTAGCCAAGGGTCAAATTCTCTTGATTTTTTTAACTGCATCATTATTTCTTTTAATCTAGTTTAGTATCTAATTAGATTCATAATAATAATGTAAGTGTGATTGTTTTAACAAGTTCCTATAGCTTAAAGTACAACTATAATTTTTCTTAGTCTTAGTCCTAGTCTTAGTCCTAGTCCTAGTCCTAGTCTTAGTCCTAGTCCTAGTCTTAGTCTTAGTCTTAGTCTTAGTCTTAGTCTTAGTCTATTTCCTTTTTCCCCAATCTAACTTTATCTAAGTTTAAGCGTAGCGATAGCAAGCAAAGCTAAAATTATTGAAACAATCCAAAAACGAAAAATAATCTTAGGCTCTGCTAAACCCTTAAGTTCAAAATGATGATGAAGCGGTGCCATTCTAAAAACTCTTTTCCCAGTAGTCTTAAAACTTGTAACCTGAATTATCACTGACAGTGCTTCAACCACAAAAACCCCACCGCAAATAACCATTACTAATTCTTGTTTTGTAATAACTGCCATTACACCTAAAAGACCACCTAAACCAAGGGAGCCGACATCGCCCATAAATACTTGCGCAGGAAAAGCATTGTACCATAAGAAACCTAGACCAGCCCCTATTACCGCAGCAGTAATAATTGCTAATTCACCACATCCAGGCACATAAACGATTTGTAAGTACTGAGATAATTTCGTATTCCCCGCGACATATGCAAACACTCCATAAGCAAAAGCAGTCGTTACAACTGGTCCAGTAACTAAACCATCTAAACCATCTGTTAAATTAACAGCATTTGCAGTAGCAACAATTACTAAGGCTGCAAAAGGCACAAAAAACCACCCCAGCTCTATCGTTAAGTCCTTAAAAAATGGGAAAGAAACAATTGTAGAAAAATCATCACTAACTAAGAATAAACATAACAAGCCTGCTATAATCCATTCGGTTAAAAATCGATACTTTGCACTAAGACCATTAGAATCTTGCTTTTTAACTTTATTGTAGTCATCTAAAAAACCTAACCAACTAAAGCTAAGTAAGATCCCTAAACAAATCCAAACTAGTCTACTCGATAAGTCTGCCATTAAAAGAGTGCTGATAGTAATAGATAAGACTAAAATTACCCCTCCCATTGTAGGAGTACCCTTTTTACTTAAATGAGTTTGTGGACCATCAGAGCGAATTGGTTGAGCACCAAATTGTATTTTCTTTAAGTACTTAATAAAAAGCGGTTGAAAAATTAAAACTATTATAAAAGAAATAAAAAAAGCGACGAAAGATCTAAATGTTATATAGCGAAAAACATTTAAAAAGCCATAGCTGTCTTTTAGATTATATAATAAATGGTATAACAATTCTTTTTATTTCCTTTTTTTAACAGTATTTCTTTTTAAAGCAGTTTTTATAGCAAGGCTTTAACAACTTCTCTATCATCAAAATCATTCTTAATTCCATTAATTTCCTGATAAGTCTCATGCCCCTTGCCAGCAATTAAAACTATATCTCTAGGCTTAGAAATTTCAATAGCTTTTTTTATTGCCTCTTTTCTATCTGGCTCTCTAATATATTGATAAGAGTCATCAAAACCCTTTACTATCATATCTATTATAGAATTAGGATCCTCAGTTCTAGGATTATCAGAGCTTACTATAGCTTTATTAGAGTATTTTTGAACAGACTTTGCCATTAACGCTCTTTTCCCACTATCTCTGTCTCCTCCACAGCCAAAAACTGTGATTAAATTTGCTGGTTTTAATTCTAATAAAGATTTTTGAACTGAATCTAAGGCATCTGGAGTATGTGCATAATCTACGAATACAAGCACACCATCTTTTTCAAAATACTCTAGTCTTCCAGGAACATTTTCTACCTTAGGCAATACTAATTTAATTTCTTCTAAATCATAACCTAATGAATGAACTGCAAGAATTGCAAAAGTTAAATTCCATAAATTAAAAGATCCAACAAGTTTACTTTTAAAATCGTGCCTCTTGCTCTCAATTTTCAAACTAAACTCTATGCCTTCAATGCTAATTTTTTCATTAAAGCACAGCACATCTAGCACTATATCTGACTGGCTTTCAGCATTCATACTAACTGAGACAGATTCTATTTCTAGATTTTGCAACTCTTGAAAAAGCTTATTCCCATAATCATCATCAGTGTTAATAATAGCTATTTTTCTTTTCTTCTTACTTTTAGCCAACTCTGCTTTAAACAAACTAGATTTTAACTCAGCGTAATTCTCTAAACTTCCGTGTAAATCTAAGTGATCTCTAGTTAAATTAGTAAAAATAGCAACATCCCAGTTAAACCCAGTAGTCCTATTTTGAGCCAAACCCTGAGAAGTCACTTCCATGCTTAAAGAGCTAATTTCTGAGAACTTATTAATACATTGATATAAATCTTCTGCTATTGGAGTAGTATTATTAGTCTGAATAAACTTATCTAAGTCTATGTCATCTGTGCTTAAACCAAGGCCTAAAGTCCCAGCTAATAGATTCTTTTGTCCTAAATAATGTAGTATTCTTGAAGCAATCCAAGCAGTAGAGGTCTTTCCGTTTGTTCCAGTTACAGCTATTGATTGAAGCTTAGAAGTTGGATTTGAATAAAATCTATTAACTAATAAAGTATAAAGTTCTCTAATATCTAGATCACTAATTATAGAGTTAGTATTGCTGTTAACTTTTATTGCCTGGTTACTTAAAACAGCAATCGCTCCATTTTCTTGAGCTTTAACTGCGTAGTCATGGCCTGATAAATTTTCACCTGAGATAGCCACGAAGAGATTACCTGCTTTAATTTTTCTAGAATCACAGCTAATACCAGTTATTTCTAGGTCATCCCCTTGATAAGAGACTAAATCTTTAAGTAAGTTTTTTATGGTCATAGTTAGCATTAAGACCTACTATATTGCCGAACGCAGCGGAAAACAATACTGCAATTACTTAGAGAACTAAATTCTAGCTGAATCAAAAAGCTTCGTTTCTTCACTTTTGGCGTGAATTAAATCGCTATTACCACCTAAGATATAAGAAACTATTCTTTCCATCGATCTTTTAAAAATTGGGCCAGCCAACCTTCCGCCCCATCTAGGTTTTACCTGAGGTTCATCAACAGCAATAAACATTACTAATTTCTTATTTATTCCGATTTCATTTAAATCTACGCCACCTATGAAAGAAGCTAAGATTCTATCCGGGTCATAGCCCTTGCCATTTTCAAAAGGTTGTTGAGCGGTACCAGTTTTACCATAGACTGTTAAGCCAGAAATCTTTGCAGCTTTACCTGTTCCATTCTCATCTTCAGTAACCCCTTTAATCATCTCAAGTATTTTCTCCGCAGAATATTGGCTAAAGACTCTTTTAGCTGTTTTATTCTCTTTTTTAATTAAAGAAACTTCAGGCAAGTATCCACCATTTAAAATTGCGCTATATGCTCTAACTAACTGCAAAGAAGTAACAGCAATCCCTTGTCCAAAACCATGATTAGCCAAACACACAGCTCTCCAGTCTTTGTGATGTCTTAGAATCCCTTTAGACTCTCCACTTAATTCAATGCCTGTTTTATTTCCAAAGCCTAAATCACTTATCGTGTTATATAGTTTTTCTTTTCCAATTCTATTAGAAATTTTTGCCATACCTATATTTGAAGACTGAACTAAGACTTGATCTAATGTAACTTTTCCAATTTTGTGAACATCTCTAACTTTATAACTGCCAAAGTTCTCTAAGCCATTCCCACAATCAATAACCTCATTCTCACTTACCGCTCCATAATCAAGGGCTGCTGCAGCAACAAGAGGCTTAAAAGTTGAACCAGGCTCAAAAGAGTCAAAAGCTGAAACAATTTTATAGTTTTCTTTTTCATTATTATCGCTATGTCCCATAGCTAGGACATCTCCATTTTCAGCATCCATTAAAACACCAAAAACTCTTCTTGCTTCAGATTCCTCTTTCCCTTTTTCCATCTCACTTTCTAGGATCTTTTGTATAAAAGAATCCATAGTTAAGTTTAGGCTATTATCTATTGGATCTTTTAAAGAGATATTGCCAATATTAAAAATGCTTCGTCCTCTAGCATCTCTTTGGGCGGCAAGAATTACATCTGTAGATTTTAAACTACTTTCATAATAAGCTTCTAGGCCCGTTAAACCTGTTCCGTCCCAGCCTACCTTACCTATTAATTTCTTTGCGACACCACCTTGTGGATTAATTCTTTTATAATCATTAAAAATTTCTAACTCAGAGTAGTTTAACGCTTTTAGTCTCTTTCTTTGAGATCTATTTACTCCCTTAGCTAACCAAGTGAATTTAGCACCAGGAATAAGTTTTTTCTCTATTTGTTCTTGTTCTAACCCTAACAAAGCAGACAGTTCCATTGAAGACTTTGAAATATTTTTCACTTTATGCGGATGTATTCCAACAGATAAGGTTGGCAAAGATATTGCTAAAATTCTACCTTTAGAATCTGTAATTTTTGAACGTGCAGATGAAATTTTTAGCTTCTTTTTATGTTGTTTTTTTGCTTTAGTACTCCAAGCAGCGTAATCCTTACCTTGCAAATTTAAAAGCCTTGCAGCAAGAACGACATTAAATACTAGTAATATTATAAAACAAAAACAAATCCTATTAGAGCTAACAACAGAGTTAGCTTGTGGAGTCCTTATATAAGAAGCTCTTTTATATCTTTCTTCTTTATGAAGATCCTTAGAAAGAAAGATTAATGCGAGAATTTTTTTAAACACTTATTTTCTACCTTTATCCGCTACCTTTAATACGCTGTCTTAATAAACTACCTAAGTCTTCGAATTCTTTGAGGGGGAGTAATTACTAAACCTAACTTATTTTCAGCATTTCGTACAATTAAATCTGGTTGATACAGCTTTTCCAAAGCAAAGTTTAATTCAGAAACTGAACTTTGCTTATAAGTCTTCTCAGCTCTAAGTTCATCTAATTTATATAAAGAATTAACTATTTCTAATCTTGTATAAATTTGAAAAGCTAAAACAAAAAATAAGAAAGCCCCGAAAATGAAATTACTTTTTCTAACTTCAACTAGAGGACTTATCTCATCCTCGATGCTTCTAGCCTTAATTGGCAATTCACCTTGCCTAATTACTTTTTGAGTTGAGCCTCTTTGCCAAGCGCCTCTATTTAGATTTCCCTCTTGCCATGTTGTACTATAATTCATTTCTACCTACCTATTACTTTTCTTCTTATCTTCTCTACTTTTTTCAAAAACTCTAAGCATTGCACTTCTAGCTCTTGGATTACTCTCTATTTCCTCTTCACTAGCAATTATTGCTTTTTGTGTTAATACTTTTCCTTTTGCTTCAACTTGAAGCTTAAACTCTTCTTTGCTTACCCTTGCCCATTTCCTCATTCTTCCTGCCACTATTTTATCTTCTAAGGAATGAAAGCAAATAACGGATAAAATTCCACCAGGAGATAAAAAATCAAATATCAAATCTAGAAAAGTTTTAATTGAGTCTAATTCCTTATTAACTTCAATTCTAACTGCCTGAAACGGCACTGTTGCATAATGCGAGGATTTCTTACTTCCAGATCTGGTATAAACTTCAACACAAACCTTCGTAAAATCGCTACTATTAGTTATTGGTCTTTTTTTAACGATCTCCTTAGCAAGAATAGAACTTAATTTACCAACTCCGCCTTTTTTAAAAACTTTTGTGAGCTCAGCTACATGATAGTCATTTAAAACCTCACTAGCATCTAAGCTTTGGCTACTATCCATTCGCATATCTAAATTTTTGCTATCTCTAAAAGAAAAGCCTCTTTCCTTATTATCAAGCTGATCACTAGAAATTCCTAAATCCAATAAAACTCTATCGAATAATTTTGGCTCAGATTCATCCCACATCATTACTGCTAATTCATCTTGATTTAATTCTTGGGCTTCCCTAGAAAATTCAGAGAAATTAATTTTCTTTAGAACTAATCTGTCATTAAATTCGCTTAACTTATCTTTAGCTTTCTCAATAGCATTAATGTCTCTATCAGTTGCAAAGACTCTAGTATTTTTAAATTTTAATATTGCCTCAGTATGCCCACCAGCTCCTAGCGTTCCATCTAGAACTCTTAATGTATTTTCAACATTTAGATTAAGAGAGTTTATTGTCTCATCTAATAAAACAGATTTATGAATGCTATTAGACATCTACATTCCTAAATAGTTCTGGATTCTCTAACAATTGGGCTTCTGCATTTTCAAAAACCATATCTGCTATGCGCTTATCCCAAATTCTAAAACCATTAAAAGAAGCACAGAATAAAATTTCTTTTTCTAAACTAGCATAGGCTCTTAAATTTTGAGGTATATTAATTCTTCCACTGGAATCTAGATTACAAACTGCGGCTCTAGAGAAATAATAATGTTCTAAAGCTCTAATCTTTGGGTCAAATCTACTTTTAGATCTAAGTCTGCTCTCGAAGACTTCCCATTCACTAAGAGTGTATGCTTCAAGGCATCTAGCACCTTCAGTAATGTAATTTGTTACAACTATACTATTTTGCTCTTTGCCTCCCTTAGTTTTACTTGAAATCTTAGACTTTAAAATTTGCTCATTTAGAACTTGTCTATAAGTCGATGGGATATTAACTCGACCCTTTGAGTCGATTGTATTTACGTAAGTGCCTCTAAATACACTTAATTGTTCTTTTAAATCTTCCATACAAGAATGCAATTATTTTCAAGATTTCGGGGGACATAAATCCCCACTCCTACCCACTATCTACCACTAACACACACAAGGCCTAAAAACAACAATTATTTCAACACCTTAGACCACAACCACTAGTCGTTTAAGTAATAAGAAAAACTATATATAGTATCTCGTTGTTGGTTCTTGAGCTTAAACAGACTTAAGCATTCGTATTTACTACTAAAATCTCTAACCTTCTAAAGTATATGCAACGCGATTTCATTTATCTTTAATAAGAGTCTTGTATCTTTTTTTTAAGAGCTGCATTTTTTTATTGACACTCGGACTCTAAATTTTGTATTCTTCGCGTCCAGTTTTAATTACCGTTTTTTCAGGTGCCTGTTTATAGTTTTTCAAAAGACTAATTATTAACAGTTTCCGTGCCCCCTAAATATTTAAAATATATATTAATAATTTAATTCTAAGAGGATACTTAATGAAGCTTTGGTCAAATGGTAATATACATCAGAGTCTTGGCGGTTTTAACCCTGAGCGTCGTTTATTAGCTGCTATATTACAGAGAGCTATCACAGATTTTTTAACTGGCGAAGGCGATATGCAAGTATCTGCAAGAGATTGGTTGTTCGAACAAGAAAGCGAAACAATTGATAATTTTGGCTTTTGTTATATTTGTGAAGCATTAGATTTCCATAAAGATGAATTAAGGAAAGCAATTTCTGGTCAATACGATAAGCTAATGAGAGAGAAGAAAGCTGCTATCGAAGTTTTAGCTTCTGCTGCTTAGTTCAAATAATTTAGTTTACAAAAAAGCCACCTAATTAATAGGTGGCTTTTTTTATGTCTTAAAATCAAAGTCTCTGTATATAGCCGAGCGCAGCGGGAGACAACATATAGTTGACTTAGGTTGATTTTTAGTAAAATTAGGCTTTAGCCATCACACTGAAAATCAAACTGAGTCAACTATACCTAGCTAATAAGAACTAAGCGCTGAATTTTTTTGGTAAATTCTTTCTTACTGGAAAGTTATAATGCTGAGCAAGACCCTTAGAAGCATTTAACAAATTAACATCTTCTAAATTCTCAGGTAATAAAACAATTGGCATTACAAACAAAGAGTTCTCACCAAACTTAACTTCTACAACATCATTTGCAGAGCAAAATTTTGGAATCTCAACTTCAACTTTCTCCCCTTCTAGATCGATCGTTACTTTTCCTCCCTTATAAGCTTCAACAAAAGTAATTGGAACATGGAGGTAATCACCTTTTTCATCACTCCAATACCAAGCTGGGTTTGATATTAATTCAAGTAATTTAGACCTAACGTCATTGGTATATGCTTTATCGACATACTCTAGCATCGTAGAAATCATCTCAGAGTCTTCTTTTGGAGGAGTAACAAATGGCATTACATATAAATCCCCAGATTCTTTCTTACTCATCACACCTTTACCTTGAATTTTTACTGGTTGAGATAAATCTATTTCTTTAGAAATTTTCACTCTAGCTTGCCCACCAAAACAAGGAATAGCTAATTCACATCCTTCAAAATACTCTTCTATTGTAATTGGAAGTTTAAGAAAAATATCCATTCCTCTAACATCCCAAAGAGGATCAAAATCAATATTTACTTTAATCATTTCACTTTTCCAACCCCAAGAAACTTCTAGTACCTGTCCATCAAATACACCAGGCGGAATATTAACTTCTCTTATAATTGGTTCACCATCTCTACTTTGTGAGGCCAAACTTCTTTTAGCCCCAACTAAAGCTTCTAGTTTTGAAACTCTAAACTCAAAAATTCTCTGCCCTCTTACTGCAGATAATTTTGCATTAGTGAAGTGATCACTTTTTTTCCTTGCTCTTGGATTTTTAGGCTTTTGAAGTTTAGATGTAAACTGTGTTCTATCTGGCTCTTCAGAGAACCTCTCTTTTAAGGTTTCTTTAAGCTTTTTTCTTTTATTCTTATCCTTATTTTGCTTAACTAATGAACTAACTTTTTTACTAAAATTAAAAAACTTCCCCTTAGGGGCTTCCTCAGTTTCTTCTTCCGGCTCAGGCTCTTCTTCTCCCCAAGCACCTTGTACTTGTTCTGTTAAGACTGTGGAATCACCACTTTGCTCTAATTCCATAGCGGCTTTCTGGTCTACTCTTAACCCTGAAGTCTCAGTTGTTGCACTCGGATCTGCTGAGATACTGCTAAATACTTTAGCAGTGCTAATTCTATCTGGACTTAACTCAACCTTCCCGCTTTGTTCTTCATCTTGTGGCTCAACAAAACTTGCTCCCCCAATACTAACTTCTTCGTTGTAGGAAAAACCTTTTTCTTTATTATATTCGTTTCTTTTTTCAGGATCGATTAAAATGTCATAAGCTTTTTTAATCGCAATAAATAAAGCTATATCCGCATTCTCTTTAGACAGATCGGGGTGGCACTCTTGCGCTCTTGTTCTGTAAGCAGTTTTTATCTGCTCTGGACTAGCACTAGAATCTATACCTAATAGTGTATAATAGTTATATTCTTCAGTTGTTTGTTCCATAGACCTCCTGATCCCTTATAGAATCGGAAGATCTATGTATTATCTTTAAACCCTTTAATTCTCTTAAATTAAAGCCTTATCTTTAAAGCCTCTTTCTAGGCCTTCTAATCTTTTTCCACTCAGTTTTATGGTCCTGAACAGACTTTAAATACCTTCTAAGCCCATATCTAAGATATGAAGGATTAATACCTAGTGATTTACATACGTTATCAAAGCTAAAAACGTAACTATCATCCTTAGTATTTATCCACTCAGCTGCATTAAAGTTCTTCTTTGACCTTCTAGAACTAACACTATTACTTGAAGATTGAAGAATAAAAGCCTCTATTCCATCTGATAGAATAGCCGCTAATAATCTCCTTTCTCCGTCTCTAGATGTTCCTTTATCCTTTGGTAAAAAATGAGAGGGTAGGATTATATCAGGTTCAAATAAAGTATTAGACTCTGAGTTCACAGAGCGAGAAGCAGTATTGTAAGTAGTCATAAATAACTCCTAAAATTAAACAGCAAATAATGCCATTTAGGTTATTAAGCGACGTTACAACCTTTACAAAAACTTTCCTTAGAACATGCGGAATATTTTAATCAAAATCAGGCTATCGTACATGTTTAAAATTCCATAAAGAAATCTGTAGAATGAGTACTCGTGTATATAGTTTTTTTAGTATGTATTGGTTTAGATTGGAATTAAAGGGGTGAATGAGTATTCTAGTAATGTTTAAAGTTGCTATCAGTC
>CAYOZL010000009.1:13603-28140 GCA_964408435.1 uncultured Bdellovibrionales bacterium
ATTCAGTCATTCAGTCATTCAGTCATTCAGTCATTCAGTCATTCAGTCATTCAGTCATTCAGTGTTCCGAAGACATCGGTTACACTTTTATTAAAAAAGAATTTTGAAATTAGCAGTATTCACTGTCAAGAGTAAAAAGCGACTTTAAGTCGCCTTTCTTATTAAGCAGTATAATGAACCTGCTAAATAATCTAAAGTTTTAAAAGCTTCAGTATCCTCCAGTTGTTCAACTGTAAGCAATCCCTGACATTCGCGAACTGATCCAAATGCAATATGATAAAATCTATTCTTATCATCCTTCTTAAACCGTCCGTAGCCTTCGGCAAGATTTAATGAGATTGATAGAGAAGCTCGATTGAGTTGATTTTTACATGCTCCTTTTAGATTAAGCTTTTTACATTCTTGGTAGAATTTTACAGATAAATTATAAGTTCTAAAGTTTTTTATCATTTCGTGTCTCCTATTTAATTTTGGGATTTTAATTTGTCCCCTTCAAAATTTTTGTAAGGGGCAAATTAAAATCCCAAAATTAAATAGGAGAAATATTAACAATGAAAAACTTTAGAACTTATCAGCTAGCAGTAAAATTCTACCAAGAATGTAAAACTATCAAGCTAGAGACTCACTTAAAAAATCAACTCAATCGAGCTTCTTCTTCCATTGCTCTAAATCTTGCTGAAGGTGCAGGTAGAAATTCAAAGGCAGACACTAAAAGGTTCTACCAAATAGCACTAGGAAGCTTAAGAGAATCACAAGCAATACTGGATATTAGCAACAAAAATAAAACTTCAGCTTACAGCTTAGCTGATAAATTAGGAGCAAATTTATTTTGCTTAATTAAAAAAACGGTTTAAAAGCCGTTTTTAAAATTCGAGGTAGAATTTATTAATAAATTGAAAAGACACAAACACTTCAAATTACCATATAAAAAAAGCTAAGCGATCAAATGATCGCTTTCACTTTATCAAAAACTTTTCTCTAGGCCCTTAGTCTAGAAAACTAACAAGTTCCTGAGAACGGCTCGGTTGCTGAAGCTTCTTTATCGCTTTTGCTTCTACCTGACGAATTCGCTCTCTTGTGACTTTAAAGATGTGTCCGACCTCTTCGAGAGTGTAGGAATACCCATCTCCCAAACCATACCGTAACTTGATAATCTCGCGTTCTCGATAACTCAAGGTCTTGAGCACATCTTGAATTCTACCTTTAAGCAATTCCTCACTTACTGGTACATCTAGGTCTTCCGCATCATCAGGCAAAAGATCTCCAAAGCGAGAATCTTCGATGTTACCAACTGGACGATCCAAGCTAATTGGGTAACGACTCAAGGCCAAAATATGTCGGGCTTCTTCAATCGTCATTTGACTTCGCTTAGCAACTTCTTCTACCGTTGGTTCACGTGCGAGCTCTTGTAAGAGTTGACGTGAAACCGTTCGTACTCGGGATACAGTCTCAACCATATGCACAGGAATTCGAATCGTTCGACTTTGATCCGCGACCGCACGAACTATCGCCTGACGAATCCACCATGTGGCATAAGTACAAAACTTAAAGCCGCGGCGGTACTCAAATTTGTCAACTGCTCGCATCAAACCGGCGTTACCTTCTTGAATTAGATCCAAGAAACTTAAACCACGATTGCGATACTTCTTTGCAATCGAAACTACAAGTCTCAAGTTCCCTTCAGAAAGCTCACGCTTCGCTTTATAATAACGAGTATGCACCTCTTTGAGATAGATTACTCGATTACGTAAACTGCTAGGAGAATCTTGATGGCGTAATAGTATGTCTCGCATTTCCTCAATCCACGCTATTCGCTCCGAAGCAGGTCTTTTATTCTTTTTATGATCTGCTATCTGTTCTTGAAGCTGGTCAACTCGCTTGCTATCATTTTTCATCGGACCAAAGAGCACTTCAATTCGCGCTGTTCGAAGGCCAAGCTCTTCCATTAAGCGAACGCCTCGACGACGTCTTCTCCCAAGATCGCGAAAAGTATCCTTTCTCTTCTTTTTTAGAACTTTCCCAAAAAGAGATTTCTTAGAACGATCTTTCTTAGAAAAAGCAAATAAGAAATCCTCTCCATTTTGCTTTATCAGCTTCGATAGAGTACGTAAATTATTAGGCAAGCGTCCAAGAATCTGCTCCTTTTCAAGCTTGTCTGTTAGAGATACCTGAAGAGTTCTGTCAAAAGGCAATTCACCTCGAGTGACTCGAACCACTGTCTTATATGCTATCCTCATCATATAGTCAGACTCAAGCATTTTGGTGCGAAACTCACGTCTGGTATCTTCGATTCGTTTCGCCAGAGTAATTTCTTCGAAACGAGTCAAAAGCGGAATTTTTCCCATTTGGGTCAGATACATCCGAACAGGATCATCATGGTAATCATTAGATTTTGGACGATCAATAGTATCAGAATCTGCAGCAGCAAGAAGTTCGGCCACTGCTTGAGCATTTTCACCTCCAACACCAGTTTCGCCTTCAAGACTAGAAAATAAAGAATCATTAGAAACGCGAGTCATAGTAACCTCTTTTTCGAATTAATAAACAAATGTGACATTTAATCATTCCGAAAAACAATTAAAAGCCACATCTATTTACCTAAAACCTATTTGAAGTGTTCGTATCCAAATAACCATTAATAGAATCTAATAGTTACTAGAATACGAATTAAATCTTCTATTCAGATACAGTTTTTTTACTTAAGTTTTTTACTTACAGCAAAACATACCAAAAAAATCATGAATAATAAAAAAATTAGATTACTAAATTAAGCGTTTAAGGGGAAAAGTGTAAAATAAAGCAATAAAATAAGTTAGTTAAAGCTAATTAAAGGAATAAGGGAAACGCGGGGTCTCCCAAATCCTTTTTTTTGCATGTCTCTTATTCAAAGACTTTTACTTCCTCAAAGTAGACATAATAAAGAATCCCCAAGAGATTAAAAACGTGTCGCATTTCAAATTCACTAATCTCATGTTTCAGATTTTGATAAACTTCCAC
Source organism: uncultured Bdellovibrionales bacterium (assembly GCA_964408435.1). Taxonomy (GTDB): domain Bacteria; phylum Bdellovibrionota_C; class UBA2361; order SZUA-149; family CAYOZL01; genus CAYOZL01. The sequence goes on from CAYOZL010000009.1 coordinate 16,601, forward strand.
ATAGAGATCTTCGAACTCTGCTTTTTTAGCCAATGGAAAAGTCAAACATTTTAAAATGCTTGAATCATTTTTTAACATCACCTTTTGTTTTTTTGTTTCCCACAAGCTAACTAACTGATTAATTAACTCCTCAAGTTCTTTGCTCTTCGAGCCTAGATCCTTAAGATAAGAAACAACTGTTGAAGTTGAATCATGAAAACTAGTCATTCCTTGTTCTTCAAAGAAACTAGGCCCAATACATACACTTTGTAGAAACAGTTTCAAATCTCCTAGCTCCCATTGCAGTAGTTCTACACTCTTGCCATGCAATAGAATTTGCTCTTAAGGTAATTCATTATCAGCTCCTCCTCTAAAGTATTTAAATACTATCGGAGGAACTCTCTTTGCTGTTAAAGAACATAAGTCATAAACACTCAGCGCGTCAGTCACTTTCTTTGCCCATCTTTTATCAGCATAAGTTTTAACAAACCAGGCAGATATACTTTGTCGTAAATTTAAAAAATCCATAAGTCTGTACATATAACATAAAGAAAAAATTAATGAGATAGGAGCAACAACAAGTCTAAAAACCTTATTATGTATTTTGAAATCTGGTTCTCAAGAATTCATCGGACTTAGATTTAAGCTTACTACGCTGATCTAGACTCCAATTGTGGAAACCATTGTCTATTACAAGATTTGAAGTACTACCTCCAGTACGTCCAACTTTCATCAGTCTCTCCAATACACGAGTATCAGCATCTGGATTAACTTCAACCATTACTTTAAGAAACGGGATGATTCCTTCCATGTCTACAAACCTAAGAAAACCAGGACCTATAAAACGAATACCCGGACCATAACATAGGGCTTGAGCAATTTGTTTTGGTGTCCAAAACTCTTCGAGTCCTTTAAGACACTTAAAAAGTTCTTTCGTTACTTCTTGAACCATATTTGCTTCGGCTATTCGAGGCATTTCAATTTTAAACATGGCCTCATTCAGACTTAGTTCTTGATTAGCAATCAAATCTGAGAAAACTTTTCTGGCATAGTATGCCACTGTTCGATCAATTAAATCGGCATCTTTAGGCGTTTCGTAGAACTTACATGCTGACTCTAGTAGCACTGTTTGAACTCGAGTACTAAAAAAACCTGGAAGCCAGCGCCTACTAAAAAGCGTATGAAAGCCTAGCTTAGTAAAAAATGTAGCTAGGTCATCTTGATTTGGAATCCCTAGTTCGAGCAAAGGGAGTATGTGCGCTGGGTTACTGTAATGGAAATAACCGCAGATATCCTGAGCTAGTTCTTCTGGAAAAGTACTAGAATAGGACAACACAGGTATATCTTCTGTAAGCTCCTTACAGTAGGCACTGCGCAGTTTAGCTCTATTACTACTTGCTGGGAGTTGTTCTAGAACTAAATCTGTTTTTTTATCCACACACCCCGAAAAGTCTACACACAACTTTTTAAAACAATGATCAAAATGCTCTAATTGAGCAAGAGCTTCTTTAATTCTAGAAGCAGCTCTCATTGCAGAGTTTTCACTTTGAAAGTATACAATCAGTTTACTGTCTGGAGGCAACTTCGCTAAGAGAGAAGCGACAAATAACGATCCTTGTTTTCCTGAGCCAATTACAGCGACCTCTTTGAATTGATTCATTTTCTTTCCTTGGTAGAGTTTTATTGTTTTGATGACTTGTTGTGCCACTAAAAAAAGCTATGACTCTTCTTAGTGACACATTATGAATACAATAATATTTAGATGTTAAAGATCAGCTTGAGTAATAATAGATACTATTATCAAGAGCTTTTCTCAAATATGCTTAATTTTTATAGAAATTAGTATTAATTATCCTAATACTACTTCAGTAAGCGGTGGTCTCAACAATAATAACCTAGCCTCAAACGCCCTATCTGCTAACTCTTTATGCGTTCTTGCTAATCTTGCTATTTGATTTAACTGCTCAGCTGTTTGAGTAATTAGTCTTGCTGCATCACCTTCAGCTACCCCGTCAGAGATTAACATTAGTTTAAACTCCTGCCATGACTCTGTCTTAATCCACTTAACAGCAGTATATGCAGCGTTATCTACCACCTCTAAGCTTGTGCCAACCCCTGCCATATTAAGTTCTCTAACTGATTTTAATATTTCTTGAATTTTCTCCCTTTGCTCTTCTTCGAAATATCCACCTTTAATTTTCAAATAATTTCTATAATAATCCCCAGCAATACTAGCTACTACGGCTACTATCTCTTCTAAGGTCATTTGGGCAGTAATCATTTCCTTATCTATTAATTCAGCTAACTCTATTACTAAGTTAGTACAAAGATTCGAAGACCAAACCCCCTTTTCAGATAACTGATTGTCTACTATGAAGCCTAATTTATTTAAGCCTGCTAGAGAGCTCTCAAGCATCTTTACTTGCTTGTTACTGAGAATATCGGCCTCTCTTTTTAGTCTTCTAATTTTCTTAACTTTTTTCTTCTCGTCTTTATCTAACTCTCGAGATTCAAAGTCAGGATCAGAATCAATGCCTAAGTCTTGCTCTACTTGCTTAGCTTGTTCTAAAAGCTCTTGTGCTTCTTCTTTATCTTTATAAGAAGCTAAACTTCTTTCAACTGTAAAACTTAGCCCATCTGCAGTTCTGTATCTCAATAAATTCAGAACAGTTGAAGGCCCAGGAAAATAACTAGATTTAAGAGCTTCTGGTGGTTTTTTAGCTATTTTTAAAACTGTTCTAGCATCACAAAATTTTGAAGGTACAGCGATACAAAAACCAACTGTATCTTTCCCTCTCCTACCTGCCCTTCCAGACATTTGTTGTAACTCAGCTGAAGTTAAATCCTCAAAACCTTCATTACCTCTTCTTGAATGAGCAGACACAACTACTGAGCGAGCAGGAAAATCTACTCCCGCTGCAACAGTTCCAGTTGCAATTAACGCTCTAAGTAAGCCAGCAGACATTAATTCCTCTAATAAGAGTCTCCACATTAAGAGCTGTCCTGCATGATGAGCTCCAGCAGCAGCAGTAATAAGAGAAGCGTACTGGGCATGAGAAGTAATTAAGTCTCTATCAAAATCATATTTCTCAATAACTTCATTTATCTTAGCTTTAATTTCTCTTTGTAAACTTTTATCTGCAGTTAATTTCCTATTCCCGGCTAATCTTTGAACATCAAAATCACACTGGGCTCTAGAACTCCTAAAAAGTATCGTAGGCAATAAATTATATTTCTTAAGCTCCAGTATCGTTGCACTGACACTTACTATATCTCTCATGATCTTTTATTCTTACAGTTTTTAATTTTACTTCTAATTTTACAGCTCTTAATCTTTTTCTTAATCTTAGCCTTAGTCCTAGTCTTAACCTTAGCCTTAACTCTCTTTCTTGCCAGACTTATCATCCCCTGACTTAGCACCACTGCGCTTAGCACTTCTCCTCCTACCTCTCCCACGATCTTCACCACCTCTTTTCCCTCTGCCTCTCCTATCATTCTTAGGCTTGCCAAAATTATTCCTAGCTGAGTAAAAATCTTTTACGTATCCACCCACTTCCCCATCACGACCTTCAAGTGGCACTATCCCAAGTCTAGGATTTAAAAACCCCATACGTAGTGGAACCTTCCTTTCAGTCTCACTAACTACATTCACATTTTTTTCTCTAACATCAGATATCCACTTAGCAATATCTGCATGATTTGAAATACTTGCTGAGAGCATTAACAAATTAGCTTTTTTTGGAGAGAGAATAATACTTTCCTCCCAAACAGGTCCTCTTTGAGGGTCAGCTAAGTAATGTAGTTCATCCAAGATAACCAATGAATAAACTCCACCGTAATTATATAAATCGTTTCTGTAAATCTCTGTTGTTGCAACTACAACATCTGAATCTCCGTCAATTTTCCTATCTCCAGTAAGCAAACCAACTGAGAATTCAGGCTCAAACAAAGCTTTGAACTCTGCATACTTAGTATTAGATAAAGCTTTTAAAGGAGTTGTGTAAATTGCCTTCTCACCCTTTTCTAAAGTCTTTTTAATACCTTCAACGGCAATAAATGTCTTACCTGTTCCAGTTGGGGCAACTACTAAAGTGTCACTACCAGATAAGATAGAGTCAATTGCTCTTAGTTGAAAAGGATCTGCCTCAAACTCTGTTGGCTCAGGCACACCGATACCGTCTAAAAATCTTTCTCTTACTCTCTCTAATTTTTCAATAAAAGGGTTTTTCTTTTTCATTATACTTAAGGACTACCTAGAGAAGGCTCATTAGAAAAATCATATCTAGTAGAAAGAAAGTCTATAACATTGCTTGGAGCTTTAGTAACTAGTTCAGCAGGGGCTACATCTGCGATTAACTCTCCATCAAATAAGCAAAGCACTCTTTTAACTTTTGGTAATAATCTTCTGATATCATGACTAACTACTACCATTATTGGTAAATACTCCTGATGTAGATTCTCAATCATCTCCATCACTACCGCTGCAGCTACTGGATCAAGACCGCCTGTTGGGTCATCTAAAAGAACTATATCAGGTCTAGAGACTAAAGCCCTAGCAATCGCAACCCTTCTTTTCATACCACCACTAATTTGCGCAGGTAATTTATTAATTGATTTAGAAAGCCCTACTTGATCAAGTATTGCGTATGATTTCTCGTATTTTTCTTTATCATTTCTTAGCGCAAAAGCTACATTTTCAATCACACTCATTGAATCAAAAAGCGCTCCTTCTTGAAAAGAAAAACCTACTTTTAAATCATCTGGTGCAATTAATTCTCCACTATCTGGAGGTAAAACTTTACCTAAGATTTTAATCAACACACTTTTCCCTGAACCACTAGGACCAACAATTCCTATTAATTCAGATTTGCCCAACTTAAAACTTAGATCTTTTAAAATAGCTTTGTTGCTATAAAATTTTGATACTGAAACTAATTCAATCATAAAACACTACTTGATTTTAGACTACTTGATTCAGATTCACTATTAATTGATTCCAAACTAACAGGATTAGCCTTTAGCTCCTCTTGCCAATTAACTAAAAGCTCCGTCATTTCATCTAAAGTCTTAGACCTACAAAGTGCTTTTCTTAACTTTCCGGAACCAGTAACTCTTCTAGTTGCCTGAGAACCTAGCTGTTTCATTTTACCAATTGCACCTTTTTCACTCATAATCTCTAATAACAACTGCATATAATCTAATAAGACTCTTGGAGTTTCATAATCAAGAGCTCTTATAGCACCTGAATTTATTTCTCTAAAAACCCAAGGGTTATGCATTGCTCCCCTACCTATCATTATACCAGCTATACCTAAGTTCCTAGCTAAATCTGCACTTTCCTTATCAACTACATCTCCACTGCCGATAACTGGGATACTTAACTCATTAGCTACCTCAGCAACTAATTGCCAATCTGCCTTGCCTCGATAAAGCTCAGATCTTGTTCTTCCATGAATTGCTAGCATATCAACACCGCAATCCTCTGCCATTTTAGCTATTTGCATCGCATTTACTGAATCTGCATCCCAACCTGATCTAATCTTAAGGGTAAAAGGAATAGAAACTTTACTTCTTACACTGGAGAGCATTTTTGCTAAATGCTCAGGCTCTCGCATTAACTGACAACCGCCGCCTCTTTTTACTACTTTTGGAGCAGGGCAACCACAATTAATATCAATGATATCTGCTCCAGTATCCTGAACCATCATGGCCGCATCGCACATTTTATTTATATCGTAGCCAAAAATTTGAATAGAAATTGGTCTTTCAATTTCATCAAAATTCATCATCCGAAGAGTTTGAGGAATTTCTCTAGTTAGCCCCTCTATACTAATAAACTCTGTAACTACTAAGCCTAGCGAACTACCATTTTCTTTTCTTAATAACTTTCTAAAAGCAGTGTTTGTTACTCCAGACATTGGAGCTAAGACTAAATCACTTTCAAATTCGAGCTTTCCTATTTTCATTTAGCTGTTATCTATTGCGCTTCTTACTTCAGCAGAGAGTTCCTCTACGGCAAACGGCTTTTGAATAAAGCCTACAGCTCCATCATTTAAAATAGCAGAAGTCCTAGCATCACTTGAATAACCTGAGGCAATTAAAATTTTTAAATCTGGTATGATTTCTCTAAGCTTATAAAACAACTCATCTCCAGAAAGATTTGGCATAATCATATCTAGAATAACTAAATCAAAATTTTGATCTTTTTCAAATACAGAAAGCGCTTCTAAGCCGTCTTCTGCAACTACAACTGTATAGCCTAAATGCTCTAAACTCTTCTCCATTACAATTCTAACAGTTTGCTCATCATCAACTATTAGAATTCTTTCTTTTCCTTTTGAGATTGCTGCTTTTGAAATCTTTGTTTTTTCTTTCTTCCCTTCACCTACCCCAGCAAGCAAGTCATTGCTTACTAAAGGAAGCAGGACCTCGAAACTACTTCCAACATCAAACTTAGACTTAACTAAGATAGCACCCCTATGGCTAGAGATAATCGAAGCAACAGTCGCCATCCCGATACCTGTTCCACCAGAGCTGTTTTTTCTCCTTTTTTTAGAGCTAAAAAAAGGTTGAAAGATTTTATCTATTGTTTCAGGCTTCATCCCAATTCCATTATCTTTTACAGTTAGGCTTGCGTAGAGTCCTGGTGCTAATTCCTGATTGTTAATTATTTCAGCTTGCTCTAGTTTTTTAGTCTCAAGTAAAACTTCAATTAGACCTGCTTCATTTTTAAGAGCCTCTCTTGCATTCACAAGTAGATTTAATAACAGTTGGCTAAGTTGGCTTTTCTCTCCTAAAACAAAAATAGCTTCTTTAGATTTTGAGAATTTAATTTTTGATTTATCGCTAATTGTAGCTTGAATAAGATTAATTGCACTTGAGCATAGCTCTACTAAATCAACTTCTTTAACCTCCAGGTTTCCACCTTTTGCATAATCTAAGATTTGCATTGACAAAGCTGCTGCTTTTCTAGCACCGTCTTCTATCGCCTTCAGAGAATCAGATTCAGTCTCAGACATTTTTAAAAAAGATACGTGTCCAAGCACTGCAGTAAGAATATTATTTAAATCGTGCGCCACTCCACTTGCTAGAACTCCTAGAGCCTCGTATCTACTTTTTTGAAAATGATTTACAGAAACCCCGGGCTTACTTGCAATAAGTGCAAATCCAATATGCTTCTTAGCCTCTCTTAACTTAACAACATTAAATACTAAGTTAACTTTCCCTTCCCAAAGAACTTCTAATTCTTCTCCGTGACTAAGTTCTTTACTCTGAAGATTAACCATCTCCCAAAATAAACAGTTTTTTACTCTTGGATGCCTACTAGTTGAAAGAGAAATAAACGCATCATTACAGTCGCAAATAACTGCACCTAAGTCTAGAAGTATGACTGGATCTGGAATTGATTTAAAAAAAGAGCTGTTTAAGTGTTCTATATTCATTTTCGTAGTTACAACTTATAAAAACTATTGCCAAAAATAGCTAATCTATTTTATTCATATATATAGTTTTTTTAAATAGTAAATTTATACTGTTAGTTTGAACAGATAAATCAATGCTTATAAATAATACTGGGGTAGTAGATATGTTAACTGGAGTAGTCAAATGGTTCAATGATGCTAAAGGATTTGGCTTTATTGAACATACTAGTGGCAAAGACGTTTTTGTCCATTATTCAGTTATTGAGTGGGACGGATTTAAAACCCTTAAAGACGGCGAAAAAGTATTATATGAGCTAAAAGAAGGCGAAAAAGGTCTTCATGCTGCTAGAGTTACAAGACCAAATACTGAAGTTACTGCTGAAGAGATAGCTGCAAATTCCGCAGAACAAGCTGTAAATGAGCCAAATCAAGATTCAGAAGCTCCACAACCATTAAGCGCTCAAATAGAAGTGATTTCTGAGAATACTCCTCCTAGTGAGAAGGCAGACGATCCTTTTTCAAAAACCGAAGAAAATATCGAGGAAAATCGAGAAGATAGCGATTTCCCGGAACAATAATCTAGCTTCCTACATCCTATAGCTGTTAACACAAACATTAATAACAATATTATTATCGTTATTAATGCAGCTAAAGGTTTATTTTTTTGTTTTTCAAAATATTCATATTGTTATTATCTTTTTGGATAAGTCCTTGCTACGCACAAATAATAGCTAGCAATCTTGAGCCTATTGCTGAAGGGCCAATAGAAAAAGAGATTGTCTATTACATGCATGAAGAGCCCTACTTCTTTGACCAAGATTTTGGACAAAAAATATCTGTTAAAGACGATGAATTCATAACTCTAGAGCTACCATTTGCATTTAATTATTATGATAAACAGATTAGCAAGATTGCAATTTCTACAAACGGGAGAGTCCAGCCCCTACTCGAAAGAGAGAATGAACCAAGTGTATCTGATTACACTAGCAACTTAAAATCTGGAATAAATATTTTACATCAAGACTTAGCTTCTATTACTAACAGTGATGGAGGAACATATTATAAAGCAATTGAGAGCAAAGCTGTAATAACCTGGGTCACTGCTCCCGATCCTAAAGCAAATGTAACAATAACTAATCCACCAAGTGATAATGATTTAGAATTTCAATTACAAATATCAGCAAATGGAAAAATTTCTTTTCATTACAAGACTGTAAATACAGAGACTTCTTTTAATACTGGGCTTGTACCCATACAAGGAAGTACTGGGCAGAGTGTAGTTCTAGAAAATAATAACATTGAAGATCAAACTGTTCTGTCTTTTTCATTACCTAATAATAAAACTTATTCAGACTTTGATGGTGATGGCATCAGTGACTTAGTTGCTTTTAGACCAAATACTGCTGAGTGGTTTATACTACTATCTTCAACTAAATTTGACCTTAGTAACTATAAAACTTACCAACTTGGCTTAACTGGAGACTTACCATTAATTGGAGATTTCGACGGAGATAGTATTTCAGACATGGTAGTTTTTAGACCAAGCACTTCAGACTGGTTTTATAGAAAATCTAGTGAAAATTTTGCTAACTACTACCAAATGCAATGGGGACTTCCTGGGGATCAAGCATTAGTAGGAGATTACGATGGGGATGGAATTAGTGACTTTACAGTATATAGGGCAAGCACTGGGACATTTTATACTCTTAAATCCTCAAGTGCATTCAATAGAGACCTTGCACTAAAAATGGATAGCAGCGCAATTGCTGCAATTAGTTTAGGCTCTAATGAAAACATTCCTATTGTTGGAAGATTTACTCAAGCTTCTCAAGATGAATATACTACAATTTGGCAACTTGCTACTTTTTGGTCGGTTAAGAATTTAGCAAATCAATTACTACTTTCAGAACCTTGGGGTGCACCTGGGGACTATACTATCGCTAGTGATATAGATGGAGATAGTATCAGCGATAAAGTTGCAGTTAGAAGAGATAATAATAAATTAAAATGGTACATCCTACCAAGCGATAGTGAATACAAAATACTTGAACACGGAGATGAAAACGATCTACCACAGATCAAAAGAGATATAGACGGTGATGGCAGATCTGACATTATCTCTGTTGACCAAAATACTTTAATCTGGAAAACTAAACTATCTTCAGATAATAGATACGTGGAATATCAATTTGGTTTACCGGGCGATATACAGCCATAGTATTTTAGATAACGTTTCCAAAAGCTCTAATTAGCTAGATAAAAATAGTCGGTTATTATTTTTTTGACTTATCATAAGACTATCAGCATGTTAACAATACTATCGTGCTTAAAGACTCTCTTAAAAAATACTCAGGAATACTACGCTTAAGCCTAAGCTTAATACTTCTATATATTATCTATAGAAAAGTAGATTTTCAAACTTTAAAATCAACTCTAAGCAATATCTCGCTTAGCACTTTTATCCTTCTATGTTTAATGTATTTTATTGGTCAGTCAATTAGCTGTGTTAAGTGGAAACTTTTTTTAGACTCTGCAAAAGTTGAAAAAAACTATAAATCTATTTTTCCAGCCTATTTCTTTGGAATGTTTATTAATTCATTTGGAGGGCTAGGCACTATTGGTGGGGACTTAGCTAGAAGTATAGCTTTAAAACCTAAAAAAGGACTAAAGACAGCATGTCTTGCCACAGTTGCAGCAGATAGAATTCATGGACTTGCTACAATTCTTTTACTAGGAGCTGTTTCTATTTCTATTTTTAGGCCGAGTAATTTAAATGATAAATTTGTTTTTCTTTGTTTTCTAGGAGCAATATTTTTATCCCTACTTTGGGTCTTTGGACCAAAGTCAGTCTTATTTCTTTTACCAAAAAATAATAAGATTCATTCTACTCTAAACAATGCAAGTAGTGCTTTTCCAAAAGATTTTAAAAAACTTTTATACGCAGGTATTTTATCTCTAGCTCTACACTCTATTCAAATTTTTATGATTTATATAATTACTAAAGAGCTAAATATTAAAACAGACTTATCCTATCTTTTTTGCATTGTGCCTATTGTAAACGTTGCAAGTGCCCTACCAATTAGCACAAACGGCCTAGGAGTTAGAGAAGCAATGTTTGCTAGCTTTCTTACTCCTTTAGGAGTAAGCATTGAAAAGATTGCTGCTATTGGAGCACTTTGGTTAATCGTTGTTACTGTAGTTTCAGCAATTGGTGGAATATTACTTGCGCCAAAGTTAATATTTAACAAAAGAATTGATTAGTTTGAATTTTCAGTATTCTTGCATTCGCACTATTTTACTAAAAATTCAAACTAATCAATTCTTCTATTGTCTCCCACTGCGTTCGGCAATATACTAGTAGTGATTAATCACAAATAGTATATCAATCATGAAAATCAATAAAACTTCAGTAATCGGCGCTGGTCAAATGGGTCTAGGAATTGCCCAAGTCTTAGCAACAGCAAAATACGAGACCACACTTTACGATAACAACGAAAAAAATCTAGAAAAATCAAAAGCTCTACTTAACAAACAATTAGATAAACTAATTGAAAAAGAAAAGATTGAGAGTAAAGATAAAAAAGAAATCTTAGATCACTTAAGCTTCACTAATAATTTAGATGATATTAAAAACTCTGAACTTGTAGTAGAGGCAATTATAGAAAACTTTGAGATTAAAACCTCAGTATTTACCGAACTAGAGAAAATCTGCTCAGAGAATACTATTTTAGCTAGTAACACCTCTTCAATTTCAATTACTCAAATGGCTTCAAAATTAAAGCGTCCAGAAAAAATGATTGGAATGCACTTCATGAACCCAGTTCCGGTAATGCAACTTGTAGAAGTAATTAGAGGCATGCAAACAAGTGATGAAACATACAAAACAACATTGGAAGTATGTGAAAAAATTAAAAAAGTAGCAGTTACTGCCAAAGCTGATTACCCAGGATTTATAGTAAATAGAATTTTAGTTCCTATGATCAATGAAGCTTTCTACGCTCTAATGGAAGGACTAGCAGAAGCTGAACAAATAGATACAGCAATGAAATTAGGCACCAATCAACCTATGGGACCACTAGAGCTGGCAGATTTTGTTGGTCTAGATACCCTACTTTCAATTTGTGAAATCCTACATAAAGA